>JBNLBN010000056.1:0-513 GCA_050303335.1 Candidatus Micrarchaeia archaeon | reverse complement strand
CATGGCAGACGTAAAGTTGAAAAAACATATAAGAATTCATATGGATGATTACTTTGCTATATACTACAACAAGCTAACAATGCTATTGCACTCAATTTCATGATTCATTTGAGTATGACAAATAAAAAATCCTGATTCTACATTGCACAAGACAATTTCTACATTGGAGTATCAATGGTGCCTTAACTAAGGAAAACATCAGAGAGAGAGAGAGCAATGTGAATATCATCTTGATTCTACAACAACAACAACAACAACCAAGCCTTTTATTCCCAAGCAAGTTGGGGTAGGCTAGAGATGAAACCACATGAGCAAAAAAAACAGGTACAAAACAAGAGTGAAAAATAAGGGAAAAACAAAGGGTGATAAAAAAACCAAATAAAAAAAGGAGAAAAGACAATAAAACGCTAAGTCAAAAAAGCAAAAAAGGGGTAGGGAAAAAAACTTGACAAAAGGTAATAAAAAGAAGGAACCGAAGATCAAGGTTCTGACACATGAATTGCTAGCTTTCAC
>JBNLBN010000055.1:0-524 GCA_050303335.1 Candidatus Micrarchaeia archaeon | reverse complement strand
CAGGATACCTCACGGCACGAACTGGCGACGGCCATGCACCACCTCTTAGCCTGTCTGGTAAGGTCGTCAGCCTGACCTTCATTCTGCTGGCGCCCCCGGTAAGGTTCCCGGCGTTGAGTCCAATTGAACCGCAGGCTTCACCCCTTGTGGTGCTCCCCCGCCAATTCCTTTAAGTTTTAGTCTTGCGACCGTACTCCCCAGGCGGCACACTTATCGCGTTAGCTTCAACACTGAAGAAGCAATGCTTCCCCAACGTTTAGTGTGCATCGTTTACGGCATGGACTACCGGGGTTTCTAATCCCGTTCGCTCCCCATGCTTTCGCGTCTTAGCGTCAGGTTAGGCCCAGCGTGTCGCCTTCGCCACTGGTGTTCCTCCGGATCTCTACGCATTTCACCACTACACCCGGAATTCCACCTCCCTCTGTCGCCCTCTAGCCAGGCAGTTTTGAACGACCTCTCCCAGTTGAGCCAGGAGCTTTCACGTCCAACTTACCTAGCCGCCTACACGCGCTTTACGCCCAGTA
>JBNLBN010000054.1:0-528 GCA_050303335.1 Candidatus Micrarchaeia archaeon | reverse complement strand
GGATGGGTTTGTGAGATTACCAACCCCTTTCGGGGAAGGGACCCATTGTCCCATTCATTGTAGCCCGCGTGTAGCCCGGGAAATTCGGGGCATACTGACCTACCGTGGCCCGCACCTTCCTCCGATTTAACACCGGCGGTCCCCACAGAGTACCCATCGTCCCGGAGGACATGCTGGTAACAGTGGGCACGGGTCTCGCTCGTTGCCTGACTTAACAGGATGCTTCACAGTACGAACTGGCGACGGCCATGCACCTCCTCTCAGCGATTCAGGCAAGGTCTTCAGCCTGGCCTACATATTGCTGTCGTCCCCGGTGAGTTGTCCGGCGTTGAGTCCAATTAAACCGCAGGCTCCACCCGTTGTTGTGCTCCCCCGCCAATTCCTTTAAGTTTCAGCCTTGCGGCCGTACTTCCCAGGTGGCTCGCTTCACGGCTTCCCTGCGGCACCAGACACGGTCGCGCCATGCCTGACACCTAGCGAGCATCGTTTACGGCTGGGACTACCCGGGTATCTAATCCGGTTCGTGCC
>JBNLBN010000053.1:0-551 GCA_050303335.1 Candidatus Micrarchaeia archaeon | reverse complement strand
AATAAAATAGTTGTAGGGTGCGAACTGGCAAGAAACATACCTAGTACTACGTCCGGGGCTAGCTGAGCTTCCTCGCTGGTCATATGATTTACCCTGCCATGCATGAAATTCTGCTGCCCTTGCGGCTTCACTTGATTTCCTGCTCCAGGAGTGGTAGACCGGGTGGGGCATTGCCATGCAAAATGGCCAGTCAAACCACACTTGAAACAAGATCCACCAGTACGGTTGCCTTGAGGTGATGCACCGTGCGTGGTTGGGGCATTGGAGCGGGGGCCTTGCTGCATGCTCTGGCGAGATGGTTGATGCCCGTTGGTCGAGGTGGATGCTGTTGAGGCCTCTGCGTCTGTGTCATACCCCGTTCTGAGAAAGAGGGAATGAAGCCTCCATACGTGTGCCCAGGATGTTCAAATTGCACGCATGGCAACAATATGATAAACAGATTCCATGTTCAGTAATACAAAGTACTTATTTATTACAGAATGACCTTTGGGTCTAAAGAAAAATTACATCAAAGCAGTGGCAATCTATGCGTGGGACGAGCTTCCACAGGC
>JBNLBN010000052.1:0-573 GCA_050303335.1 Candidatus Micrarchaeia archaeon | reverse complement strand
AGTTGCAGCCAAGTGGGCCCGATCACAATAACAACGAGTACACCGCTTGCTGGCATAAGGAGTATCCCATGGAGAATGTTCTGTTGGCAAAAAAAAATTATGCAAAGTAAAAGGAATTAATTAATATTATGTATTTTTTATATTTTAATATGAATAGTAAAAATACACATTGTACATTAATTATGAAAGAGGACATAGTTATTTAATGACATAATATCCACGTTACACTGAAATAATACATAGAATATATGAAGACTACTACTATACATGAACAAGTTTTTCTTCACCATCAGTGCACACATAGGGAATCATGTTGCTATAAGATATCTTTGTTTCAACGATGTTTATCCTTGTTGTATCCACAAAGAAAGGCACCTCATCAAATTGGTTGTATTCTTCCTCATCCTCCATGTTGTCAACTCCGACAACTCATTGTTTGCCAGGAACAACAATGGGTTTCTTCTCGTCTTTCGGATCAAGTATGTAAAACACTTGTGCAACAGTTGAAGCGAGAACCCAAAGTTCATCTTTATGACCCACATTTCCCAAGTCAACAATTGTGAACCCATATTC
>JBNLBN010000051.1:0-779 GCA_050303335.1 Candidatus Micrarchaeia archaeon | reverse complement strand
GACTCTATGACCTGGCACTGGACAAATCCAGAAGCACTCTCATACAATGAATCGCTCCTCCAGCTTTGGGAATACAGCCCATGGCACATCAGGAATGCCACTCCGGATACAATCAGCAACGAACTCTCGCTTTCTGATATCAACGAATCTCAGATATTCGGAATCCTTGAAGGGGATCTCACATGCTTCAGGATCACGAGCCCAGGAACATATGCTCTTGACAATAACATTACAGGGGCCCTTTACCAGGTTTCAGGAACTCAGTACGCATGCATCCAGATTCTATCCTCGGATGTCCTTCTTGACTGCAACGGTTACTCCGTTACGGGAGATGGAACACTAGGTACTGTACAATACGGTATTCTTGCAAATGGATCAGCATCTTCACCGCTTTCCAACATCACAATAATGAATTGCCAGGTGTCAAATTACACACACGGAATCCGCGCTACTTATACGAGCGATGCAACTATCATGAATTCAACTGCATACAACAATAACTACGGTATTTACTCCTTTATCAGCAACACAACCACTATCTCAAGCAGTACTGCATACAACAACAGCTATGGTATACATGCCGGAGAATCATCAAGCAGCGGAACGATAATAGGAAATACGGCATACAACAATACAAACATCGGAATAGATGTAAGGAATGCAGCAGACAATTTCACGGTCTCAGGCAATACTGTCCATGACAACGACCTTGGTTTTCACTTCGGATCCGTATCTGCAAACCACACAGTTTCAGATAATACGGCCTACAGCAACGCCAT
>JBNLBN010000050.1:0-821 GCA_050303335.1 Candidatus Micrarchaeia archaeon | reverse complement strand
ACCATAAGCTGCCGGGTCGCTTTCCGCGTTCTGACGGCGCGGCGGCAGGTGCAATCCATCGCGAAAAAAAGCGGTCAAGCCGTGCAAAGCCCTTGACGGCTGTTCGCATTGAATCAGGCGAGAATTCCAGGGGGTGCCGGTAGCGTTTGGAAAGCATCAACAGACGAATCGCTCCAGGGAGATAAATATCCAGCAGATTATTCAGCATCAGGCTGTTTCCCAGGGACTTGGACATTTTTGCACCATTGATTTGGACGAGGCCGTTATGCATCCAATAGCTGGCCGGCGTTTTTCCGAAGACGCTTTCCGACTGGGCGATTTCATTTTCATGATGGGGAAAGATCAGATCCGCCCCCCCGCCGTGGATATCGAAGGTTTCACCCAGCAATCCGGCGCTCATGGCCGAGCACTCGATATGCCAGCCGGGCCGGCCGGGCCCCCAGGGACTGGGCCACGAGGGTTCCTGGGGTTTGCCGGCTTTCCACAGGGCGAAATCAGCAGGGTGTTTTTTTTCAGTTTCAATGGGCGTCCTGTGTTCCGCGGCCAGTGCCTGGATGGTGCGACCCGACAGCCTGCCATACCCCCTGAAGGATTCCACGGCAAAGTACACATTGCCGCCCCGCCGGTAGGCATGACCGTTTTGCATCAACCTGGAGATGAATGCCTGAATGGGAATGATAAAATCTGTGGCTTTGGGCTCGACGTCGGGGACCTGAACGTTCAACCGATCCATGGCCTGGCGATACCGGTGCAGAAAGTAGGCGCCCAGATTTCTATAATCCTGATTTTGCCGGCCAGCTTTTTCAATGATCTTATCGTCG
>JBNLBN010000049.1:0-1833 GCA_050303335.1 Candidatus Micrarchaeia archaeon | reverse complement strand
TGGAAAACCTTCCAGAGAGCATAATACTTTACAGGAGCACCACCCAGTGGATCGGAGGGCTGGGCATAGTAATCCTGATCCTGCTTACCTTGCGCGGGCGGGAGGCGATCGGGTTCCTGAAAGCAGAGGGAAGGACCATGATTGAAATAGGGATCAGTGAAACGGTCAGTATAATATTCAAGACATACCTTTTCCTCACCCTCACAGGAATTGCGGTCCTCATATTTTTCGGCATCGACTTCTTCAATTCGATCAACCTGGCATTCAGCGGGATTTCGAATGGAGGATTCTTCCCATTCAACGGTTTTGAATTCACAAACCTCCAGAAGATAGCCCTTGCAGGACTGATGTTTGCAGGAGCAACAAGCTTCATATTCTACAGGAACGTATGGCAGGGGAACATCAGGAAATCGATACTGGACGAGGAATTCATCCTCTATGTAATAATCACAATATCAGCAGTACTCATGATTTCATTTGTCGGTGGCGAGGAGATCTTCAATACGGTACTGAACAGCATCTCGGCAATCGCAGCCGGAGGATTCGCGATAGGCGACCTGTCGGTCCTGCATGATTTTGCGCTCTACCTGCTGGTATTGCTCATGATATCAGGGGGAATGTTCGGATCGACTACTGGAGGGATAAAACTTTGGAGAATACTCGTCATTTTCAAGGCCATAATAATGCAGATAAAGAGCGCTTTCCTGCCAAGCGGATCGGTCCAGGTGGTGAAGATCAACAACAACCCGATAGACGACCACCAGATTGTCGAAAGCGTGATATTCGTCTTCACGTATCTCTTCCTTTTCCTGTTTGCGGTGGGAGTTTTCATTATGGCCAATTATTCGCTTTCGAATTCACTGTTCATGGTTGCATCAGCAATGGGCAATGTGGGGCTCTCAACAGTAAGCGTTCCGGCAATCGGACTCAATGGCAAGGCATTTATAATACTGTTGATGTATCTTGGTAGAATAGAGATATTCCCAAGTTTGGCTTTGATCAGCTACATCATAAGGCGATAAAATGAAAGTTATTGTATTCGGAGGCGGAAAAGTTGGAAGGGCGCTCCTCGTATCCCTTGGAAAAAAGCACAAGATCACCGTAGTGGACAGGGACAGGGAGACCTGCGACCTTATCGCGGGTGAATCGAACGCCAACGTGATATGCGGCGACGCCACCGACCCTGAACTGCTGGAGGAGCTCAGGATCGGAGATGCGGACTACATATTCGCAGTGACAGGATCAGAAGAAACAAATTTCCTTGTCTCGGTATATGCAAAGCATGTCAATGCAAGGAAGGTAATATCAAGGGCCTCAGACATGAAGTATTCATCTCTGATGGAGCGCCTTGGCGTGGAGCCCCTTGTTCCGGAGATGACCCTTGCAAGGGAGCTTGCGAACATGGTCCAGAATCCGCTGATTTCCCTCATGCTCGATCCGAGCGACTCGAATATTGAGATGGTCGAGAAGGAGGTAAACGGCAATATGAAGGACAAGGCCGTGGAGGAAGTCCAGGAAAAGGGCGATTTCACCATCATTTCAGTATATGACCAGGGAAAATTCCTGTTCCCGAGTTCGGACTTCGTCCTCAAGGACGGCATGAAGATTGTCGTAGTCAAGCATAATGTTTAAAACAACTTTATTCAATTTCTCTTGATAATAGCCCCGTCGTCTAGCGCGCTTTTTACTAAAAAGCTCTGACAATGGTCAAGGATATCGGGTTCTGGTCCCGGTGACAGCGGTTCGAATCCGCTCGGGGCTATTTTATATTTATTTGTCGCTAATTATAGTAATATGGTGAAAAGGCTTGTTGCTAATGTGATGATTCTGGGG
>JBNLBN010000048.1:0-2636 GCA_050303335.1 Candidatus Micrarchaeia archaeon | reverse complement strand
AATGCTTATTCTTTTGGTTTTGGTTTAGGCTTTGCTTTTGCCATGACTTTTCCCTTCCTTTTGGCGCAGAAGATCCCCTTGCCAGGAACCTTCACTTGGTACGGCGAAGGCAAGTTGCCGTTGCACCGTATGTTTTATCCCGATAAAAGAATATTAATCCGAATTTCAACGCCTGAGAGGTTTTTCCGAAGAAAAATCGAGGTTCAAAAATTGCTGTTTTTATTTAAAAACAGGCAAAATTCACCTCGGAAAAAATTTTCTATTTAAATATTTTTCCTACCTAGTGCTCTCTATGGACATTGAATCAAAAATCGACCTTGTAAAAAGAAAGCCGACAGATGAAATCGTCACAGAGGACGACCTGAGGAAGGTCTTCGAGAATTACGAACATCCGAGGCATTACATCGGGTTCGAGATATCCGGAAAGGTCCACCTCGGAACAGGACTCTGCACGGCACTGAAGTTGCGCGACTTCCAGAAGGCGGGGATAAATACAACCGTATTCCTTGCAGACTATCATTCCTACATAAACGGAAAGCTCGGGGGAGACCTTGAGAAAATACAAAAAGTCGCAGGGGGCTACTTCAAGCATGCCTTCCATTCGCTAGGCCTGGAAAAAGTCGAGTTCGTCCTTGCATCGGAAATCTATGACAACGACTACTGGAAGGAGGTCCTCAGGATCTCCAAGGACACGACAATAAAGAGGATGCTCCGGTGCATAACGATCATGGGACGAAAAGAAACGGAAGGAACATCATCATCTGCAATACTTTACCCTGCCATGCAGGCAGCAGACATATTCAAGCTGGACGTGCAGATAGCCCATGCCGGGATGGACCAGAGGAAGGTGCACATGCTCGCCCGGGAGCTCTCACACAGCTACAAGAAGGAATTCGTAGCAGTGCACGGCCATCTCCTGCCCGGGCTCCAGGGAGCCCAGAGGATGGACCCGGACGAGATGGTTGAACAAAAGATGAGCAAGTCCAAGCCCAATTCAGCAATATTCATACACGATTCCGAAGATGAGATAAAATCAAAGATCAAGAAGGCCTACTGCCCGGAAAAGACCGTGGAAGGGAATCCGATGATAGAATATGCGGAGTTCCTCTTCATGAGGGACAAGCCCCTCAAGATCGAGCGTCCGGAAAAGTTCGGTGGAGACCTTGAATTCGCGACCGCTGAAGACCTGAAGAAGACCTTCATCGAAGGCAACCTCCACCCGATGGACCTCAAGAACGCGGTTGCAAGGGAGCTGATCGATGCACTAAGGCCCTCAAGGGAATACTTTGAAAAGCACCATGAATACCTGGAGCAGCTCTCAGCCCAGGACATAACAAGATAAATATTGCCCCCCAATTCCCTTCATGCGGGCAATTCTGTTGTTTCTAATACTTGCTTCTTTTTCCTTTTCCTTTACGATCGATTCCTACGAGAACAATCTCACGATCCTCAGTAACGGTGATGTCCATGTGCAGGAAAAGATCGCATTCAGCCTTGAAGAGCAGTACAACGAAGGGTTCCGTTCCATCAGGCCGGACGAGATGGATTCGCTAGACAACCTGAATGTAAACTCGGTCAGGGTAAACGGCATCGAAAGCGGGTTCAGGAAACAGGTCTATGACGGAAACTACGAAGTGGTCTGGACCGAGACGCATCCAGGCCAGAATATAGTCGAACTGGACTACATAATAACGGACAAGGTCGAGATCTTCGACGATTTCGCCCGCGTATGCTATGAGCATTTCGGTGCAAACTGGGATCCTTACGCGGATCACCTTCTTGCGATCACCAGGCTTCCGGAATCATCGCTCGGAAAGGAGATGCATTTCGAGGTATATTCCGAACAGATGGGAAACGCCTACATAGATAACGACAGCGTAATCATAGAGATGGATTTTGTCCCTCCAGGAAACTACGTCGGGGGATGCTACCTCTTCGACAAGGAGGGAATCCAGGGAAAAAGAGTGGAAGGATCAGCCAAGGAGATACTGGATAACGAACGCGAGCTCTACGGCTCGGTGCAGCTTTTGGGCCCTGATGACAGCTACCTTTTCTGCTGCCTTCCCCTGCTCATTATTTCCCTGATCTTTGCAGGATATGCCTACATCAACAGGAGGGTACCAAAGTACGGCGGATCAATACTCCCGCCGGGAAAGGATGATCCTATCTACATAGGATTCCTCGTGAACGGGAACATCGACAAGAAGAATGTCCTCGGGGCAACCATTCTGGACCTTATCGACCGGGGGTTCATAGAAATATTCGAGGATTTCGAAGGCGAATCCAATGAAAAGACAAGGACAGTACTCAAACTGAAAAAGGAAGGCAAGCTCGAGCCTGACGAGCAGAAAGCAATAGACATGATCTTCTACAAGGAAAAGGAGGTCGACCTTGACAAGCTTGCAGACGAGATAGGCAAGATCAATTCCAAGTCCGATGCGAACAAGCACCCGATAACAGACAAGATCGAGGATTTCGATGACGAATATGAAAAGCACGCAAAGAAATACAATGATATCAAGATGTTCCACAACAACAGGGCAGGAGGCGTTGCGATGCTTGCATTTGCCCTGATGGCAGGCGTGATGTTCATTGGCATAGCACTCGCAATAGACAGCAATGACCCGATCTTCGCC
>JBNLBN010000047.1:0-3292 GCA_050303335.1 Candidatus Micrarchaeia archaeon | reverse complement strand
ATCTTTTCACAGAGTTTCTTGAACCGGTCGCGGTCCTCTGCAAGATCTATGCCTTCTATGGAAGTTCCGAGAATCCTTGCTCCTGCATTGTGAAGCTTTTCTGCGATGTTGATCGAGGTCTGCCCGCCAAGCTGGACTATCACTCCGTCCGGGGACTCGTTTTCGATAACGTTCATTACATCCTCGAAGGTAAGCGGCTCGAAATAGAGCCTGTCGCTTGTATCGAAATCAGTGCTCACTGTTTCAGGATTGTTGTTTATCATGATGCTCTTGTACCCCAGAGCAGAAAGGGCGATCGCAGCATGAGAACAGCAGTAATCGAACTCTATCCCCTGCCCTATTCTTATCGGGCCTGAACCGACCACCACGACCTTCTTCTCGTTTATTGCAACCGCTTCGTTCTCATCTTCGTAAGTGGAATAGTAATAGGGGGTCACTGCCTCGAATTCCCCTGCGCATGAATCGACGATCTTGTATGTGGGGGTGATTCCAAGGTCCTTTCTCATTTTCCTTATTTCCAGTTCGTCCTTTCCTGCAAGCCTTGCGATCATCCTGTCCGAGAATCCGTGCTTCTTGGCTTCAAGAAGCGTCTCCTTCGAGAGTTCTTTGCTGATCACCTTTTCGAAATCAGACATTTCCTTGAACCTGTTCAGGAACCACCTGTTGATGGATGTTATCTTGTGTATGTCCTCCACGGACCTGCCCTGCCGGAAGGCTTCGAGTATCGCGAATATCCTCAGGTCGGTTGCAGGGTAAAGATGGTTGTCCGGATCTATCTTCGGGACCTTTATTTCAAGGCTCCTTATCGCCTTGTTCACAGCTTCGGAGAATGTCCTTCCTATTGCCATGACCTCACCTGTGGATTTCATCTGGGTTCCAATAACTCTTGAGGTCATAGGGAACTTGTCGAAAGGCCATCGGGGGATCTTTATTACGCAGTAGTCAAGTGCAGGCTCGAATGATGCAGAGGTGTTGGTGATGCCGTTTTTTATCTCAGGAAGCGGTTGGCCGAGTGCGATCTTGGTTGCGACCCGGGCAATCGGGTATCCTGTCGCCTTTGAGGCTAGCGCGGATGATCTTGACAGCCTTGGATTAACCTCTATTACTATGAAGTCCCCGGTCTCCTGGTTCATTGAGAACTGGACATTGCAGCCTCCAACTATACCTATAGCGTGGACGATTTTCAGAGCTGCATCGCGGAGTTTCTGATGGTCGGTGTCGCTTAATGTCTGGGAAGGTGCCACTACTATGGATTCGCCGGTGTGCACGCCCATAGGATCGATATTTTCCATGTTGCAGATTATTGAGGCGTTTCCGAACCTGTCCCTTATCACCTCGTATTCGAACTCCCCCCATCCAAGGGCGCTCTTTTCGACCAATGCCTCGTTTGTAGCTGAAAGCCTGAGTGCAAGGGCAAGGATCTTTTTCAGTTCCTCTTCGTTGTAAGCTGTTCCTCCCCCGGTTCCTCCGAGAGTAAATGAAGGCCTGATTATGATAGGATAACCGGTCTTTTCCGCGAACTTCCTTGCGTCATCGAAATTGTTTACAACTGCGCCGGGAAGTATCGGAACGCCTATCTTTCTCATTAGGGCATTGAAATGCTCCCTTGATTCTGCGACATCTATGGATTTTGCATCGGTTCCAAGGAACTTGACGTTGTTCTTTTTGAGTACTCCGGATTTCTCAAGTTCCATTGCCAGGTTGAGCCCGGTCTGGCCGCCCATGGTGGCAATCAGGCCGTCCGGCTTTTCCATTTCTATGATGTTTTTTACTACATCATGAGTGAGGGGCTCTATGTATACCTTGTCTGCAACCTCCTTGTCGGTCTGGATGGTTGCGGGATTTGAATTTACCAATACGACTGTCACTCCTTCGTCCTTCAATGCCTTGCAGGCCTGCGCTCCGGAGTAATCGAATTCGGCAGATTGTCCTATTACTATGGGGCCTGAACCGATAACAAGTACCTTCATCTTACCCGCCTCAGGAAAAGATCAAAGAGGTCCTTTGAATCATGGGGTCCTGGAGAAGCTTCAGGATGATATTGTACGGAAAATACGTCCTTGTTCCTGTTCTCCATTCCCTCTACCGTCTTGTCGTTTACGTTTATGTGGGTCACTTCAAATCCCTTCGGTATTTTGTCCACGGCAAAGCCATGGTTCTGTGTTGTTATTGCTACTTTGTTGTCCCTCAGATCTATTACTGCATGGTTTGATCCCCTGTGGCCGAACTTCAGCTTCTTTGTTGTTCCGCCATGGGCGTGTGCAAGCAGTTGGTGGCCGAGGCATATGGCAAATATCGGCTTGTGGCCGGTGATTTCCCTTATTGTCTTGTGCGCATATTCCGGGATCGACGGGTCGCCTGGGCCGTTTGTCACCATTATACCCTCAGGTTCAATTGCAAAAACATCCTCGCTCGATGCGCTTGCAGGAAGGATGTGCACCTCGCAGTTTCTTTTTACGAGTTCGCGGACAATGCCTCCCTTCATGCCATAGTCGATCAGTGCTATCCTTGTCCCTTTCCCCTGGATTTCCTTTTTCTTCACTGTTACATCAGGAAGGTAATCGTACCCTGAATAATCGAATTCGCTGACCTTTTTTAGAAGCATCTTTGGATCATGTTCCTGGGTCGATATTGCCGCAGGCATCACTCCTGCTGTCCTGATGTTCCTTACTACGCAACGGGTGTCTATTCCGGATAACCCCGGAACGCCATGGTCCTTGAGGAAGTCTGAAAGGGATGAATCCGAATCCCTGTGTTCATAATCGTCACTAATCTTCCTCACTATGAAGCCCCTTGGATGGATATCCCTGCTCTCCTTGTCAACCGGATTGGTGCCGTAGTTTCCTGCAAGGGGGTATGTCATAAGAAGTATCTGCCCTGCGTAACTCGGATCGGTCAATGCTTCCTCATAACCGGTCATGGATGTGTTGAAGACGAGTTCTCCCACTTTTTCGGCCTTTGCTCCGAAACCATGTCCATGGAATACCCTGCCGTCTCTTAATACTAATGTTGCCCTCAATTTTATCTCCCTTTAAAACTAGAAATTATACTCTCAAGCCCTATTTATAAAGTTTTTTATTGAAACTCCTGAATGATTGGTTTAAATAGATTTGTTTTCACATAGATTCTACCAATTCTAGAGGTATATTCATGACTAAAATAAGGATTAAGTTGAGCGGGGAGGATGCAAAGGCGCTTGATGGCGTAGTAAACCAGATCAAGACCCTTTCAGATACGTTGAGTATGAAATTCATCGGCCCGGTCAGGCTTCCAAGGAGAAAGCTTGAGATCT
>JBNLBN010000046.1:0-3458 GCA_050303335.1 Candidatus Micrarchaeia archaeon | reverse complement strand
GGATTAAAAAACTTCAGAAGTCCAGGGATTCCCCTGACTCTCACGAAAGGGAAGTATCTGATCATTTTGGTCCATTGGCGGAGAGCATCAGCCGTGCTGCTTCGGGAAGCAGGGCCTCCACCGCGAGGAGGGTCATAGAGGAGCTGACAAGGTACAATGATGCCCACGAATCCCACAAGAGAAAGATAAGGGATCTCACAAAAAATATGGATTCTGCCCAGCGCAACGCCCTCATCTACAAGATATTCCATTCTTTTTATGACGACCACATGGAAGGCCACCGCGAGGCGATCAATTCGCTTGTGCGCCAGATGGTGGATATCGATGCGGTCGGCCTGGGTGCCGAGGTATTCGGCAACAGGATGCTGGAGATGAGCTGCGGTACCGGAACAGTGATACGGCTTGTCCGTGATGCATTGCCATACGATAGGCTTGCAGACCTAAGGTTCACTGCAAACGACATCTCCCCGGACATGCAGAAGATTGCCAAGGAAAAGCTCAGCGATGTCAATGTCAAATACACGCGCAAGCCTCTTGGAAGGCTAGATTTCGATCAGCAGTTCGATACTGCGATACTTTCCCAGACCCTGCATCTTATCGTAGATGACAAGATACTGAAGCAGGAGAATTCGAGCGGCTGGATGAACATGGGCGAGAACAGGCACAACCAGGCCAAGGCAAGGGTGATAAGGCAGGGCTACGACCTTGTAAAACCCGGCGGGACCTTCGTTGTAATTGACGAATGGCCCCATCTTCTATCAGACGGCGGGCCGCTCGGGCCGGGATTCGCCTTCCTGTTCAACGACAATGTCCGCTCAATCCAGAGGAATGATTTCGTCAGGATAATGGAAAAGCTTCCAGGCTCCACGTTCATGGGGCTCCTGAGCGTCCCGATAGACAACCTCCACACGATGTATCTTACCGTATACTGCAAGGGCACTCCTGAACATGCAGGATCAAGGGAGGAAGCTACAGGTACTCTCCTGGAAATGTTCAAGACGATCGACCGGAGGTTCATAGACAGTACGAGACCACCTCCGAATACGAAACCTGCCGTGGAGCACAAGCCCATGAAGCAGAAGGAGGTCTTCAGGTTCGAGCATTCCATGCCGGAGGGCCGGGACTGCTACAACTGCATAATAATCCCGAATGCCATGCACGAACTTCGTGCTGATGACAAGATCGAACTATTGGACCGGTCCATGCATGCCCTGAGGCTTGGCGGCTCGCTTCTGATAGTGGACCAGTGGGAGCCCGGATCAGACTATCCGCGCCCGGTATCAAAGGATTCGTTTGAACGTGACGTAATGGGATTGTTCTCGCATGCTTTTGCAGGGGTAAGCTACCTAAGGATCCCGCTTGAGGACGGCTCCGGAATGTTCGGCATGCACTACCGCAAGATCTTTTAGCTCCTCGAAATTTTCGAAATGATCAAGCTCTATTTTTTTCCCGTTCAGGCATTCTATTGTCACTGATCTGCCTACTGTTATCTCAGAAGGCTTCAGCTTTTCCCGAAACAGCTTCCTTACAAAAATGCCATCATCAACCTCGATTTCATAGATCTCGTTTCCGGCCATCGCGATAAGCGCTGCTATTGCAAGCCCCGAAATAAGCGAGAAAAAGAACTGGAACTGCCCGATATCGAAAAAGAGCGGGAACATGAATCCCACCGCGATAAGAAGAATTGAAGAATAGAAAAAAAACTTGTAGATGAACCAGATTCTTTTTCTTCTGAATTTCATCTTGCTGAACGAGCCATACGCTCGGTCTCGTCACGCTTCTTGATAGCATAACTTGTCTGGACGTCTCCCTTTGCCGTTGAGATGATTTCATCTGCAAGGGACCTTGCAAGGGATTTCGGCTTGTTGAATGAGCCCATCAAAGCTGACAATGCTATGTTTCGAAGAGCCATGTCGAGCCTTCTTGTAGCGGAGATGTCCACTGCGATCTGGTAGGATACACCACCGTGCGATACACGTGTCACATCCTCCCTTGGAGCAGAATTTTCAAGCGCTTTAATGAGCACCTGGACCGGATTCTCCTTTGTCTCCTTCTCTACTATTTCGAAGGAATCCTGGACGATCTTCAGTGACTTGAGTTTCTTGCCCTGCATCCTTCCGTATGTCCGAATGACCTTACCGGAAGTCTTTTCGCCTGTTCCGCCCCTCATCAGCTTGTTTGCAAGCCTCTCGACCACATTGACATGCGTCTTACCGAGTGCCTTCTTTGCATATCTTCCGAATGTGTGCGGAACCCTGATGCCGTCAAGGTTGATTGTCTGTGCAAGCGAGAGATCGTTGATCTCGATCTTGTCAACTGGATATTTTCCGAATAACATATGATCATCTCTTTGGTTTTTCCTTTCCTCTTCTGAGTTCCTGGAGGTCTGCACCGTTTACGGCTATGACCTTGTACCTGACCGACGGGATGGATCCCATCTGGCCACGCTGCGAGCCTCCGAGGCCAGCCAATGTGACCTCGTCGTGCTCATCAATGAATGTTATTGCCTTGTTCCTCGGCGCGTGTGCTGATACGACCTTCCCGTTCTTGAGGAGCTGTACCTTCACGCATTTAATCAGTCCGGAGTGCGGCTGCTTCTGCTCAAGGGCGATCTTTTCCAAGACAATTCCCTTTGCTGCCGGCGCACCTTTTAGAGGATCGTGCTTTTCCTTAAGTTTAAGCGTTCTCCTCTTCCATCTCTTAGAGAGCCATCTCTGGCTCCTGCGTCTCCTTTGAATGTTTCTTCCGGCGAATTCGCCATTTGATCCTTTTCCCATTAATACACCTAATAATAAGAGGAACAATTTAGTACCGAGAAGGTTTTTTAAAGATTACTTCTTGGCCCTAATCTCCTTCCTCTTTGGCCTGAAGTATGTGGAACCGCATTTCCTGCACTTTTTGACAGTCTTCGGATTCCTGGACTTGCACTTCAGGCATATGTTAGTATCTGATATTCTTTTATCTGCTTCTGGAAATTTACCCATTGGACTACACCTAAAATAGTAAACATCAATAATAATCCATATTGTTTATAAATCATCCGTAAAGATACGCGCCGACGGCTATTAGCGAATAGACTACGAACCACAGTACGTTGGAGACCCATATGGCCTTCTCCCTGTGCACTATCCCGTATGCTATCCATGGCATTACCATCAGGGAGCTTGCGAGAAAGGAGTATATGTTTATGCTTGTCGCGTTCTGGGACTGGTATATCTCAAGGATCTGCGGTATGAACATTGCCGGCCAGACGACTGCTACCGCCATTACCAGGGAATCAAGCATCTGCATCTTCCGGTCAGGATGCGGATAGGGTGCAAAGCCCTCAATCTTTTTAGCATGCTTTCTGAGCCTGAGATGGATTTGCGGGAGCGCCATAAACTGAATAAACCATTAAGTATTATTAATCATTTCACAGGCGGAAGTTCTGCATATGGTCCCATCAAAGCACTGGAAAA
>JBNLBN010000045.1:0-3954 GCA_050303335.1 Candidatus Micrarchaeia archaeon | reverse complement strand
ATCAAAAGAGGCTGTCCAGCACCTTGGAACAGGCTTCATAAACCAGGTCATCGCAAAGGAGGGAGTGATATATGCTCTTGGGGAGATCGACGAGCCTATCGGAGGAGAGGACGGAAAGAACTGGTCAAGCTCGATTACGCTCAAGGTCCTGACCAGGGATTTCAAGACGCTTGGCGGTTTATGCATGGCGCATAGTCCATTCACGGTGGAGATACTGAGGCCGGATGTGATCACGCTCCCTCTTAACCAGGCTCATGAACTGCTTGGAGTTATGGCTGCAACTACTGCCGAATACAAAAGATACATACTTACAAAACTGGCAAAGCCCGAAGAGATGTCCCAGATCAAGGAGAATATGAGAAGAAGGGCAGAGATGGGGGGAAAGATACTTAAGGGTGAAAAAAATGATTAAAAGCGGAATTCCCGGACTGGATAAGATACTCGGAGGCGGGTTGCTACCCGGATCAATAACAACCATCGGAGGGCCGACAGGATCAGGAAGAAGTACTTTTGCAATGCAGTTCCTGCTGGAATCAGACGAGCCGGGTTTATACATTTCGATTGAGGAGAGCAAGAAGGAGCTCTTTTTCCACATGAGCGGATACAGATGGGACATGCAGAAGGCCGAGCAGGATGGGAAGCTTGTGATACTCGATTATCCTATCTACGAGGTGGACCAGATACTGAACCAGTACAGCGCCATCCAGGAGATAATACAGACTACCGGCGTCAAGCGGGTAGTTATAGATTCCATAATGCCGATCGCAGTATATTTCAAGAGCGACGACGAGAGGAAGAACGGGTTCCTGAAACTGATCGAGAACATCAGGAAATGGGGGGTTACCACGCTGATCGTTGCACATGATGCAAAGCCTGGAGAGAGCACGGTACTTCCGAATACCACCTACAATATCGAATCATTCACGGACGGCTGGATACACATATTCTTCGAATACGATGAAAAGCAGGGCAGGAGAACAAGAGCCGTGGAAGTCATCAAGATGAAGGGGGCTGCCCATTCTTCGAAGAGGTACCCTGCAAGGATCGACAGGAACGGATTCTCCATCCTGCTTCCGGAAGAAAGCGAACAGGTCAAAAGGATCGTCGAGAATGTAGTGAAGAAGATGGAAACGAAGGTGCCTGCAAAAACGAAAAATGAAGAAGAACCGAAGCCCTTGAAGGCATCAGTTGCAAAGAAGAAGCTCCTCGGGATCAGAAAAAGAAAGTAGTCCCCCAGTTTCCTTCGCTGAATGTTATTTTCCTCTTTTTTGACTTTTCGTACTTTTTTTCAGCAGCTTCACTTGCAAGGAAGAGATCGTTGAAGCCATCGAGGTCATATTCAATATCCCCCTCAAGTTTAGCAACAAGAAGTTTCTTTTCAAGGCCGGCAGTGTCGATTTCTGGAACTACCACCGCCCTTGCGCGGACGGATGTCAGTTTGCGCACAAGATCCTCTTTCGGTGCGCACTCTACCTCTATATTTATGAAATATGTGAGCTTGTCGTAGATGTCCATGTTGGTCGAAAATCCCTTGAGCGCATTCTCATCGACAATGTGGATGAGCTTGTAGCCGGAATCCGACAGCTTCTTTGCGATATCGAGAGGCTTTCCGATGTGTGAAAGATAGCCGCTTTTTTTGGAGAATACCTGCTTGTCCTTCAGTATTATGATCGGGATTTTCAAGATACCATCTTCTTTATTTCGTCAATGGAACCGCTTTTTTCCGATCCGTCCGCCATGTCCCTCAGCGTGTATCTGCCTGAATCGATTTCCTTCTGCCCGATGACTATGAGGAAAGGAATGCCGAGGGAATTGACGTACTCAAGCTGCTTCTTGAGGTTTTTGCCGTTGAGATCAGTCTCTGTTGGTATGGAATTCTTCCTGAGGTTCGATGCAACGTCCCTTGAATGGTTGTAGAATTCCGGTTTCACGGAAGCGACAAATACTTTTGTCCGGGTTTTTATCTGCTGCCGGTCGGATTCCAGAATGAGCGTGATGAGCCTTTCGATTCCAACGGATATGCCCACTGCACATGCGCCCGGGCCGTATATCCCCAATAGATCATCATAGCGGCCTCCGGAGATGACAGTTCCTATGTCGTCGCTCAACTTGATCTCATAAACCGGGCCTGTGTAGTATCCCAGTCCGCGAACAAGGAAAAGATCCACTTCTATATCGAAATCGCAGAGTGAAAGTATCTCCTCAAGTTCGCTAGCTCCTTCATCTGAGTATTTCCTTGCAATCTCCAGCTTGCTTTTGTTGTCCCCGCCCGAATTAATGATCTTAAGGAGTCTATCTGTCTTCTCTCCTATGGAGTCGCGAAGCAGGCCATCTATTTCCTTTTCTGAAAGCTTGTCCATCTTGTCTAGGATTCGGAAAACTTCGGCTTTCTTCCCCTCGATATCCAGGGAAGCTGCTATGCCATCGAGTATCTTCCTGTTGTTCAGCATTATTCTTGGACGGTCAAAACCGAACACCCTGCAGATCTGGCTTGCCATCTTCAATAACTCTGCCTCCGAACGCATGGAACTGCTTCCGATTATGTCTGCATCAGCCTGGCAGAATTCTCTGAACCTGCCCCTTTGCGGCTCTTCCTTCCTCCATACATTGGATATCGTATATCTCTTGAATGGCTTTGGATCATCTGTTGTTGAGGCAAACCTTGCAAATGGCACTGTAAGATCAAAGCGGAGACCGTATTCCCCGCCTTCGATTATGAATATCTGCTTATCGACTTCTTCTCCGGCTTTTGCACGAAGGGTATCAAGGTATTCCATCGAAGGCGTGCTAATGGGCCTGTAGCCGAACATCCTGAATATCGAGCGAATGGAATCAGTCACCTCCTCACGGACTATCATGTCTTTCGGGGGCGTATCACGCATCCCTTTCGGTGTTAACTTCATAGTGATACAATAAACGGGAATCTTTTAATTTCCTCAGGAGAATGCTGGTCATGGAGGCAATTACCGTAGCGGAAATGCGCGAGTACGAAGAATCGCGAATCCGGAACGGGACAAGCGTTCTCGAACTTATGGAACAGGCAGGGAAGGGCGCGGCAGAAATCATTATAAGGAAGCTCGGAACCGGGAACAGGATCACGGTGGTCTGCGGACCGGGAAACAACGGAGGGGACGGCTATGTATGCGCCAGGTATCTTCGGAAAGAAAACAGGGTGAACATTGTGGAAGCCGGAGCACCCATGACAAGGGAGGCTGCCGAAAACAGGGAGAAGGTGGTTGAGCTGATTTCCGGCGGAATCGACGGGGACATTGTTGTAGATGCCATGCTCGGAATAGGAAGCAGGAAGCCTCTTCGTGGAAGGATTCGGGAAATTTGCAGGATGCTGCGGGGAAAAAAGGTGATATCGATAGATGTCCCTACAGGTGTGGATGCAGATAGCGGAGAAGCTGATGATTATGCGGTAATGCCGTATGCTACAATATCAGTACATATGCCCAAAACAGGAGTTCTGAAGTATGGAAAAGCCGGTCTCATGTGGACAATCGAAATATAATGTTTTCATTATTGAATTGTTACAATGCTAGGAAAAATCAACGCGGTCATGTTCTATGCATCGATTCCCCTCCTGATACCTTTCGTATTCAGCATCTACAGCAAGGACGGTGCTTGGGTCCCGATAGGAATTACGATTGCGATGCTTGCGTCGCCGGCTATCCCGGGCTTCATTTCAGGAATGATAGAAAACACCACGAACATGCTCAAGTCACTGATCAACCCGGACACGCCTTTCAATTCCGCTGCCCTCATCGACACCAACAGCTTCAAGAAGCAGGTCGATACGCTGACGCTTGGTGAAATCCTCACTCTTACATCCATAGTATGGATAGTGGTACCTCTTATCGCAACTGTCCCGTATCTCTTTTACGAGATCTCAGTGATGGATGCTTTTTTCGAGAGCATGTCCGGATGGACATCCACCGGTCTCTCGGCCCT
>JBNLBN010000044.1:0-4373 GCA_050303335.1 Candidatus Micrarchaeia archaeon | reverse complement strand
GCACTGTTCGTCAGCGTCGGGCTTCCGATAATGCTATGCCCCTGGCAGTCAAGGACTACGTCAGAAGAATTGATATTAATACAATTTGATGTATTGGAAATATCGTTGATGAGATTGTAATCTCCTGGCGACGTTATCGCCTGACACACAGAAATATCAGCAGCAAAAGCAAAACTGCTCAAAATAACCATTAATATCAGTACTTTGTACGGGGACTGGTTCATGGGGAGAAGAAATAATGTAAAATTTATATATGTTTGCATTGAAAAGAGCGAAAAGTTTTTAAAAGAAATATTCCACCATTTATTTTTAGAAAATAGTAAAAAATATAAAAAAATTATCCTGATGCATCAAGGCATTGGACGAAATATTTCGATATCCACTTCCCTTCCGCATCCTTTGAAAGGTCGTGCGATGTCACGGTGCATGACTCCATGTTCCGGAAGTCTTGCGAATGGAAATATTCGATGTCGAATACGCTCTTCTGGTCAAGGACAGTCTCCCGTTCCAGGATTATAAGCACACCCCGGACATCTACGTCATTACCTTCAACGAACACAAGGAAACCTGCTCCCCTGAGGCTTTCGATGACTTGCCCGTCGAACTTTACATCAGTCGAAGGTGCGCTGTCGAATACTACGTCCCCCGGATAAAGCGGCTCCAGATCAGAGAACTTCCACTTGTATTCGGTGGTCTCGAACTGGCCGTCGTGCGTTGTCAGATATTCGGTCCTCATCCTGAGAATCCCGTTGTCCAGGAGCTCGTCCACCGTCTTGGTATTAACAGGGAAGATATCCTCCATTGGAGTGTCCTCCGGTTCCTGGGAAGGGGTCTCCTCCATGGTATCGTTCACTGGAACATCCGGAGTCTCATTCACCTCAGCAGGCGGCTGGCCTTCTTCACAGACATAATTGCAGCTGCAGTCAGGATAAACACCTGAGATTTCCCATGCACCAACGCACTGTATGTGCGGCTGGGAGGGACAGAACTGTTCGCATGTCATCTCCTGCTCCTGCGGTGCCTCGCTGGTGCATCCTGCAATGAGCAATAATCCGATAAATAAAATTGCCTCTCTCATGATTAGAAATCAACAGCAACAATTATAAACTCTAAACAACATTTATTTTTGATCAGGTGATTGAATGCCCTCATGTCCAACGTGTCACATATATAAAGGTCTATGGTCAGAATTGAAACAGAATGGAGAAGTATATGTCTGCGATGTAGACCGAACCCATAAGTTTACGCGTGACAATGAAGGCAACTTTCACTCCGTGTGATTAAATGCATGAACCCCGACGAAAAAAAGCGATTCCCCCTGGCAGATCCACTGCGAGCCCCTTAATTTCACATGTATACAGGCGAAAGGATGAGGAAGGAAGGATCATTGAGAAGGCAGAAAAGCTTTCGGCTTTCGCAAAAAAGATCCGGCCGCTGGTGGAAAGGCTTGCAACTTATGAGAATGACCTCCGATCGGAGGCAAGGCGAATCCTGGATGAACGCAGCAAGTGTGTCCCTAGTACAAGGAGAAGCTACATGGGCGAACCGGAAAAAACCGACGAACTCATTCTTCGCGCATTGGAAGAAAGGGGGAGAGGCGAGCGCATCGTAGCAAGCCTAAAAAGGGAATCTGGAACACTGTATATAATAGATACTATGGGTTCCCAGACCACGATTCCTGTCGCGAATGATATCCTTGAAACCGAGGATCCTGCAGCAAAAATCAGGACGGTCATGGATTTCCTGTGTTCAGAATCAAAGAGGCCATCCGCTGCATCTGCAAGCAAGTCCCCTGAAGACCTTGGGATTTCAAGCGAACAGCTCATCTCGAGATCAGTCGCTTATGACGGTCCGATCCACGGCAAGCATCACTTCACATACTGGGCTTCCGAGATTGGGAACAGCTTTGTCATGGAAGAAAGAGGTAAGGACCTGCTTTCAAAGATCGACAGGAAGATCCTGTCCATGCACAGGCAATGGGGGGAAAGGATCGGTGCATCCGTAGTCGAGGCGATGTTTGATACTTTTAAATTCAAGCCTCTGATCCTCGGCCTGGCGGCAGATGAGATGAGGATAGCAAGGGTGCTGCACAATTTCAGCGCGACAGAAACAGACCACACCATCCTTCCGCAGGATTACGTCCAGCCTGTCGAGGAACTCAGCTTAAAATTCAAAGGGCTGAGGGGAATTGAAAGGATGGATCTGGACATTGACATTATAGATCATCCTGCGAACCTTGCATCACAGGGAACCGACGATCCCAAGGCGCTTGTACAGATCATCGAATATTCGATTGGGCAGGGCCCGGTGATACCGTTTTCAGCACTTGAACATGTCAAGGAGGCTGCCTTGGAGCTTGCAGGATTCGTATCGATGCAGGACGACCACGTGAGGCAGCACATCGAATCCATGATCGCGATCAGAAGAAGAATAGAAAAATGTGTCAGCTTCGGAATGTTGAGCATGTGACAAATTATTTAATTGTTATAAAAAATAGTTTTATAAGTATTTGTTATTACAAACTTCTGTATGAATGATATTACTGATTTGATTGGCCGGCTTGATAGCAAGGATGGGCGGGAGCTCGGTATTGCGGTCGCCAGGCTGAGGGAAATTATTGATGAGACCGTCGCTTCCGGATCAAAGATTGAAATCGGGGTCCTGAGAAGCATTGCTGAGAAGATCAGTGCAAACAGGCCATCCTGGGGAGGTCCGTCGAATCTTGGCGACAATGCAAAGCTACTGGAAAATTCATGCGAAGAAATGATCGTAAAATCAATGTCAATTGATGAACTTTTGAATCAGCTTGAACACAGGGAGAACATCCGGGCAGCGCGGGCATTTGCAGTGGTAAAAACAAAAGCAGAAGAAACAAAGGACAGAACGGTACTGAGAAAGATATTGGATAAATTGGAGGGTGCCCGTATATCAACATCGACTTTCAACTGCCTCACTGAAGAGAATATTGAGAGAGTAAAACAAACGTGCCGGGAGAAATTGGCTTCTCCTGATGAGAAAAAATGGAGGCCAAAAAGAGTTGGGCAGAACTTAAGGAGATTAATAAAATAAAAGCCCCCGGCGAGATTTCCAAATCTTCCTAAGATTTCCTCATGAAGTTTGAGTTTATCATGGTTAGGCCTTAGGAAAGTTTCTTGAACTCGCGGCCTCGTCCTTTTCAGATATTTTTTACCAAGGACGCGCTCTACCTCTGAGCTACAGGGGCGTTAGTAGATGATTGTTCAGGATTTTTTTTAAAGCTTGGTTTTATTTTTGGGGAACTTCCCTGGCCGCCAAGCCTTTTCAGAGCGGCAGTTGCCAGTTTCTGGATTTCCAGCGGTATTTTGGACGAGTTTGCAAGGAAATTCAGTGAAGGCAGGTCCTTCTGGGCTTCCAGTTTCGACAGTATTGCAGAGCAGTTTTCCGCAATCGCCTTCACCGCCTTCTGCGTAACCTCGGTAACGGTCATTAGGGGAGCTTTCGAAACCGTTTCTGCCACCTTGTCATAGTTCCTTATGAAACCGATCGCTGCAGTTATTACTTTCTCCCTGTTGGCTGAACCCAGATCCGCCACCATCATTTTCACTTTGGGAAGATCGATTGAAGTTTTGGGTGCCCTCACCTGGGCCAGGGGGGCTGTGCTGATGATGGAGATTGGCGTGCCGGTCTTCAGTTCCTGGATCGCTTTTTGCGCATGTGCACGGATTTCTGGAGGAATCTGTCTCAATGCTGCAACAAAATAAAGCTCCGGGACCATCCTTTTTGCTTTCATGACCGTGAGTACCTGCCCTGGATTCTCGCTTATGATCTTTACTGCTTTATGGGTGACAGGAGTTACCTTCACTTCAGGCATCTTTGATATCGCGGCGGTGATGCAGGAATACTTCTTGACGAACTCTATTGCTGCAGCGACTTGCTCTGTATTCTTCGGGCTGTTCAGCCTCGCAAGGAACTGCCTGACTTGTGCGGGGCGATAAACCTCTTTTGAGACAAGAGGAGCTTCGAGTTTCGGAACGCTTGACTTGGGCTGGATCTTATCGAGTATGATCCTGGCCTTGGCCCGTATGGCAGGAGGCACATAACTTGCGCTTGAGAGGAACCTTGCCGTCTTTACCCTTTTTTCCCTCTGGACAGCAGTAAGCAGCATGGTCTGGTTCTTTATGACGGCTGCAATGACCAGTTCGATGAAGTCGCTCTTGGAGCAGTTCGGCTCTTTCTCTATTGCATCCTTCACCTTTTTCCTGTTCTCTGAAAACTCTATGATCCCACGGACCTGCCCTTCAACTGATGTCAGTTCAGATATCAGGTCTGCAAGCTCCTGGATCGAGTAGGGTTTGCCCATGTTCACGACTGCCTTTGGGTCCTTTGGCAAGGGC
>JBNLBN010000043.1:0-4595 GCA_050303335.1 Candidatus Micrarchaeia archaeon | reverse complement strand
GGACCGATGTAGGCCGACGGCGTCCTCCACATGTAACGTAGTACTGTTCCCCCTCGCTCTGTTGGAAGTCCGTCCCTCGCCCCGTACCAGCCGTCCTCCCTTGGAAATGTTTCGATGAGCCTCACGGATTTAGGATGATATGTGATTGTCCTCTCCTGGATGCTGATGTCGTATTCGTCGAAAGATATTGCCACATCACGCATTCCGGAAAATTCCTTTGTATCGATAGTAAGACTGAAAAGCCCCCTTCTCATTGTTGTCGTGTCAAAAAACTGTTTGCCTGCTTCGGGATAGACAATGAAGGTATTTGTCCAGAAGGATCCGTGGAATGATTTTATGGCCCCTTCTGCCAGTATCCTGTCTGCAAACTTGCATGTGACTAGCCTTGCCCCGTTTGTTTCCAGTTTTTTGGCCTCCGGAAATGTTACTGGCTGGTGTGTTCTAAGCATATTGGAAAAAGAATTGCCGGGGAGATTTTAAAATGCCTTTGTTTACACCGAAAAACACAGTATAGCAAGGGATTAAAAACATTGGAAGAGGCAATAGGAGTGGTGAAAATAATGGCAAAGAACAAATTGGGTAAAGACCTTGAAAAAGCCGTTTCAAAGGAAATCCCAAAAGTCGAAAAGAAGGTAGAGGAAGGATTTTCTGAACTCGAGGAATACATAAGGGGAGAGCCGTTGAAATCGGTAACAGCAGCGTTCCTTATAGGACTTTTCATGGGGAAGATGATGAAATGATACTTGATCTTGTAACATACTTATTGAAGGAAATGGGAAAATACGAAGTGAAGGGGATCGAAAGCGAGACCAACAAGTTGATCGACCAGCTCTTTATCAGGCTGAACAATGAGAAAGAGGCGATGATCAGGCCCGTGATCGAGGAATTCTTTGCAAGGCTTGAATTCAATAAAGAGATAGCACTCAGGCAGCTTGCCAAGATGATGACATTCATCGGCGGACTGATGGTGCTGGGAATCGGGGTCGCATTTGCTCTGGACGAACTGATCATGTTCAAGGGAGCAGGATTCGTGATAGTAGGATTCCTGATAGTGATCGTATCATATATGATGAGACTATGATCCTGTAGTGAATGCCCAGTAGCTTGGCCTTTGTTCAGCACCGACATACCTCTTCCACTGGTTGAGGCTGGAGTGCTCGGATCCTCCAAGGTCTAAGGTATCAAAGCCAAGCTCGATAATTTTCTTGAATGCCTCGACATATGCGAATGTTGAGAGTGCGGTGAAGCCTGTTTCATCATTCACCATGGAATGTTCATGAAGCACCTTGATGTCCCGGAGCGATGCGCCAAGGTAAACTGCGCATGTTGAATTTCCGACATCGCTTGCAATGAAAACCGATATTGGCACCTGGCCGACATCGTTCGAAATGTAGCCGATGTATGCATGGGTCGAATCGAGCGTCAGTATCGACCTCTTGATCAGCCCCTTGTGGTCCTCAGGCGACGATGTCACAGACTTGCCGTGCTGTTTCAGCGAGTCGAGCTGGTGCCTGATAAGTTCATATGCGGGCCGGGTCTTTCCTAGCAGCGGCTCGAGCCTGAAGCCAAGCCCGTTTCGCTCAAGGAAATGGAGGCCCCTGTTGTGGTGCATTCTCACGTACTTTATTTTGAGCTTCCTGTCATAGAATGATGATGCCCGGATCACCGCGGAATTTAGTGTTTCATCCTCTTCCGGAGAATCCGCCGACCATGGGCTTTCCTTTGCAGGAAGATAACCTTTGATCAGGAGCTCCTTGTATTGCGGAAAAGTTAGAAACCTGACGTATCCGCCGTCAAGACCCAGGGTGCTTGTCGCTCTCTGGACGAATTCAACGATCTGATCTGCATCAAAATCAATCGGCACGACGCTTACAAATGCCTTGCCGTCCGCCCTTTTGAAGAATCCAATGCCGAATACCTTGTCGTTTGCCAGATGGATGTATCCGAAAGGTGCCTCTACGGAATTGTGGAGTGATTTCTTGGAATGGCTCGTGCAGTAAAGAGATAAGGCTAGGGCACTCTGATGGAACTGGCCATTTCTAGCCCGCTCTATCATTGGCATGTGCACTTTCGGATTGAATGGGACAATTCCGGATAACTTTCTTACCTCTACCGCAAAATCTTTTTTTGTTAGCACGTATATAATTATTCATAATACCCATTATAAACGTTTTTATTAACAAAGAACAACAATTAGCTTAGTATGTACTTGTACTTGTAGACATCCAGGACAGAGAGCGAATCCATCCTTTTTATGAGATGGCCGAATCGGTAGTTGAATTGGTTGAGGACTTTCGAGAAGTGGTTGATGTTCCTTGCATCGATCACGATGTTGAGGTCATAGGTACCAACGCATTTGATCATGAATATTATGTACGGGCTCTTGCGGCAGAATTCCCTCAATTCAGCCTCATTTTCCTCGGTCAATGGCTTTGTCTTGATAAGGACCTCGAAGTTCTGTATCCCCAATGCTGAGGGCCTGGGAATCGCGTGGTATCCCCGGATTACCCCCCTCTGTTCAAGATTGACTATCCTTTTCCTTGCAGTATTGTGCGAGATTTCTGCGATTTTTGAAAGATCCTTAGTCGATATCTTTGCATTCTGGGAAATTATGTTGATGATTTTAAGGTCGACATCATCGAGGAGCACCCTTTTTGGCTGGCTGCTGTAGAGCGATTTCTCCTCAACAGGAACAGCTGCATTTTCACCGAGCAGGTATGTCCGGGAATACGAATAAATCCCCGTGGACACTGTTACGAAATAGTTTTGCATGACATTCTGGTATTTCTTTGTGATCTCTTTCATGATCTTGGTGAATGCGTAAGTGTTCTGGCACATGACGCCTATTGCGCAGTTGAAGCGACCGGCGCATTCGGCAACCCACCCTACATCATTGTTAGAGATCAGGTATTTGAGAAATTCCTCCTTTTCCTGTTCATCCCTGTACTTGCATTCGATCCATATTTCATGGTTCACGTACCCAAGCTTTGAATAATCGAAGAATGGAGCGAAGCCGAGGATGATCTTGTTCTTGATCAGCCTGTTCAGGCGGTATTCTACCACCCTTCTTGAAAGCCCGAGCTTATTTGCAAGATTGTCATTGGTTTCATTGCAGTTCTGCTCGACTTCGTAGATTAGGCGCTTGTCTATATCATCAAGAAGCGTCTGGACCTTGCTCAGTTTTTTGATTTTTATTTTCTCAACCTCATTTGTGGCTTTTCACCACATTAGGTAATTATTGACCATTATTTATTTATACATATGTGTTTTTTTTGTAAATTTCACAAGTTTTTTTTTAAAAACAGTGGATTTGTATAAATTATGGAACAACTTTATGGTAATTTTGTGCAAATATTTCAAGATAGCAATTATTTTAACCAGAAAAATACGAAAAAGTTGTGAAAAAGTGCTGCGTCGGGGATTCGAACCCCGGTCGATGGAGTGAAAGTCCACAATCCTTGGCCGGACTAGACGAACGCAGCTAAAATCTTCATTATCTCTGAATGGATAGATTCTATCTCAGAAGATGCATCAATCCTATGCCAACTACCTGTTAAAAACCTATCCTCTTCAAGTCTTTTGAAATTATTGCGAACAGCTTTTAAGAATTCCACTTTTTCCTCATAGCGGTCAAGCTCCTTCTGGTTGTCCTTCCTCTGCCTGGATATTTCAGGATCAATGTCGAGGAGGATTACCATGTCGGGCCGGAGGAAGCCTGTCGATTCCACTATTTTCTTCCGCTCATCGTATGGGATGGATCCGGGCCCATAGGCAATAGTTGAGAATACATAGCGGTCGAGAATTACCAGTTTTGACTTTGATTTCCTGATGTTCTCCTGGTCCTCTGCAATATCCGAAAGGAAGAGAAGGAAGAGCGATTTCGGATCAAGTTCTATCTTCTTGTCCAGGTAGTCTCGGAGGATCGGGAACTTGCGGGTGGGATAGATGAAGACGTCGCAACCGAGCTTCTTGCGGAGAAGCTCTATCTGGGTGCTTTTTCCCACTCCGTCGATTCCTTCCATCACAATGAGCATAAAATTGAATTCCGGTTAAATATTAAAAACAGGTGTGGCGCAAAGGTATATGTATGGACCTTATTTCACTCCGTGATCTTGAGAAGAAAGAGATCGTCGAAATACTGAACAGGGCAGAGGAAATCGAGAAGGGGGGAAAGATCGAAGTCGACGGGATCCTATGCACGCTTTTTTTCGAGCCATCCACAAGGACCAAGCTGTCATTCCAGTCGGCAGCACTCCGAAACGGCATGAGATACCTTGATTTCTCATACGAGACCAGTTCCCTGAAGAAGGGAGAAAGCTTTACTGACACTGTAAAGATCGTTTCGGGATATTGCGATGTTATTGCAATTAGGCACCCCAAGGAGGGCTCTGCAAGGCTTGCTGCCGACGTCTCGAGCGTCCCTGTAATAAACGGCGGTGACGGATCCAACCAGCACCCCACGCAGACCTTCCTGGACCTCTACACCATCCGGCAGGCCGCCGGCCGCCTCGACGGCCTCAAGGTCGGCTTCATGGGCGACCTGCGCTACGGCCGCACGGTGCACAGCCTGGCCACGGCGCTGCTGCACTTCGACG
>JBNLBN010000042.1:0-4900 GCA_050303335.1 Candidatus Micrarchaeia archaeon | reverse complement strand
GGCGATCATAAACAATTTTAAGAAGTATGCAGAGGAACTTTCATGAAGGTCATTTATATCATTCTCGCATTCATGCTTTTCGGATGCACAGGAGCAGATATGCCGAGCGAACTTCCGGATGGCGCCGGCACGAACATTGAAATAAGGAATTTCGCATATTCTCCCCAAGAACTGACAATCAAGGAAGGGGACACAGTCACATGGATCAACGTAGATTCTGTTGCCCACACCGTTTCGGGGAACTTATTCGAATCGGGCAATCTTGATAAAGGTGATTCCTACAGCCATACATTCGGTACTGCCGGGACATATGACTACATATGCAGCTATCATCCGCGGATGCGCGGCAGGATAATCGTTGAATAATTTCAAAAAAATATATATTCTTAATTATCCTAAGACCTGTTATGGCTTATTCCAAAAACCCTCAATTAATCGACAAGGAGACCGAAACAGGCCTCCTGCTCTTCAATACCGATTCAGGCAGGATGCTGGAACTCAATTCGACTGCAAAGCTGATCTGGCAGAATACCAAGGACAGCTTTGATCTGGCAGACCTCAGGGAGATACTCGAGAAAAACTGTACGGATATCCAAGGCGTTGACGCGGACCTGGAGGATTTCATAGAGTCAGCCGTGAAGCACAACCTGGTGATTGAAAATGGGAAAAATTAAGTACGTGAAGCCGGAGATCAAGGAAATCTGGGAAGAGGATGTCGGAGCCCTTGGAGTCTACCTGCTAGAGATGTGAGTTCTTAATCTCGTATGAATAGCCGTTGTGTATTCCAAGGTTCCAGACTCTGTGCGCAATGCTAAACACGATCCTTTCATACAATGGCAGTTTTTCCTTTCCTGTCATCCTGTCGCTATATCTTTTCGGGAATATGATCCTCTTCAAAAGTGTAGCAGCATCATTCTTCAGCCTTACTCCCTCGAGCATACCGACAAGTGCGATGCCCCTTCCGGTGATCCATGCCCTGTGGTACAAAGTCCCAAGATCCTGCGGATCATTATGTAGGACAATGCCCCTGTCGATGTATTTCAGGTAATATCCCTTTTTGATCATCTTCTGGGAAAGATGGATGTCCTCAACCCCTATTATCCTCTCGTCGAACAGTCCGGTATCCAATAGTGCTGAACGCCTGTAAATTGAGTTCATGGTGGTGATATGGAGGCATTTCCCGCCGAACTTTACCTGGTCCCAGACCCTGCAGTGCTGGCAGTATCTTCCTATCGCGTTTTTCCTGTTAATTGTGAGTACCGGCCCCCCGATCCCTGCGCATTTTCCGTCTTCAGGAAAGGATTTCAGCAATGCCGAGAGCCAGCCGGGCTCAGGCCTGCAGTCGTCATCAGTGAATGCGATGAAATCTGCATTCGACGCCATGATCCCGAGATTCCTTGCAGAGCTAGCACCCTTCTTCTTCTCTTCTAGAAACCGTATTTTTCCTGAATCCGCCTGCGATTTGAGGAATTCCCGGGTGCCATCACCGGATCCATTATCGACAACGATTATTTCAAATTGCCCATCCGGCAAATCCTGGTTCTCCAGGGCATCAAGGCATCCGCGGATGTCATTGATCCGGTTGTAAGTGGGGATGACGACGCTTATCTCCATCAAGTTATCATCCTTGAAATCTATTTAAAGAGTTACTCCCAATCCAAAGATATGGGAACAGATGACGAGATTGTCAGAGAGATTTTTACGCTGATGAAGGCCCATCCCAACAGCTGGAAAGACAAGCTCAGCAACAAGGCAAAAAAGCGGCTGAGGAAACAGGTGATCGAACAGAAAATCCGGCAAAATGTCGAAATAATCAAGTACCTCAACCTGAAAAAAATTGAATATGTGATTCTCAAGGGCATCTCGCTATGGTATTTTGACCATGGGAGGGATTTCGAAGATATCGACATCCTCGTGGACCGGAAGGATGCAGAGAACGTTGCAAATCTCTTTATAAACGACTTCGGCTACTCATTCGAGAGGCCGGAGCAGCTGGATTTCCTCAGGAATCCAAAACAGAATCATGACCACGACATTTCAATGATTGCTCCCAAAAAGATGCCAATAGAGATCCACTACCGGATGTTCAACTATCTTGACCAGCACAATCTGGACCTGATATCAGACAAGGTTTTCCTCGAGCTTGAGGGCACCTCCATCCCATGCCAGTCCAAGGAACTCCAATTGCTTGAGGCATTCCTCCACAACATCTACCATCATTTCCTCATCTGTGACCGGAAGAAATGGGCAAACGACCTAAGGATAATCCTTGAGAATTATGATATCGACTGGGACAGGTTCCTTGGATTTGTTGAAGAACTGGAACAAAAGGAGGTGGTTTATCTTACAGGCAGGATGCTGGATGTTAAGCTTCCGCCTTCAATTATTAATCGCCTCCGGCCGAAATCCCCCCTGGGTTATCTCAAGAAGCCTGTTTTCATTTGGACAGCTTATTTTGTCAGGGACCGGCTTTTTCCTCCGAAAGGAATTCTTGTTCAGAGGTTCAGGATAAAGCCGGATTCGATATTTTTCATCCTGGCTTACCCTGCCAACTGGGCCAGACTTGCATTATCTGTCATTGGCATGGCCGTGAAAAAAATCATTGGTCGTTGACGAAAGCAAGAAGCTTCTCCCTGACTTCCTCCTCGTTTGACCCTGCATAGAATTCGACGCATTTCGTATTCTCAAGCAGCCTCCCATATGTCTTGAATATGAGCTTTGTCCCGTCGACATTGTCAAGGCTTGACCAGAGGAATGGTATCTCCTTCCGGTATATCCTTATCAGGCTGAGGAGAGCTTTGTTGTATTCCATCGGCCTGATCTCGCTGGTGCTGTTGTTCCATATCCTCAGGAAAACGAGCAGATCAGCGCCTTTGTACCTCTCCTTGTGGTCCATGTATTTTCCTATGTCGAATAATTCCGAATCGATATTGAACCTTTTTCCGAAGTCCTCATCCACCCTGGTTTTCAATGTAAACGGAAATATGTATTCGCCATCGGATATGACAGAATCGTCGCTGATGGCAGTCGCCCCTTTTTCTACGAATCTCATCAGCGTCGACGACTTGCCGCAGTTGCTGTCGCCGCTGAATATGATGTTCTTTCCGTTGAAATTTACGGCGGAAGCATGTATAAATGCCAGGCCGTTTTCCTCGGCCGACTTTATTATGAGCCATTTCATGAGCCATCTGAGCACTTTTTTCAGCGAATCAGCAGCTTCTCGGTAATCCACCCGTATGTCCTTTTGCCCGACGCTCATGCTGACAACGTACCGGCCTTCCTTGTCGGCAAGATACATACGCTGATCCTTAAGGTATACTATTTCATTGTTCAGCACATTGGTCCTCACGGCCTTTTCCGGGACCTGGGGATTTTCGGACGGAACGAATCTTGCCATGCAGTCGGCCCTGCTTTTTTCTGATGCATAGTAACTTATCTCGTCATCAATCATCCTGAAGAGTTCGTCCCCGCTATGTTCTATTTTCAGCATGACTTTCGCGAATTGGTAATAGTTTTCCATTTTCATCTACCTCTGCCTTCTGGATCTCTCCCTCCGGTTCAATATAATGATAATATCCTGATGCCTTGTTCAGGAGAAAGAAGTATCTCTTCTTTTTCAAATCAAAAAGCCTCGAATATATGATGAACTGGGGTACAAATGCCATGAGTATCAGTTCTGCAATCCGCTTTCTCTGGATCTTCCTGCTTTTTCCTGCAATGACCCCCAGTATCTTTTCTTTCCTGATCGGGAAATTGAAGATCGGGCAATTGTCTCCCCTCGTGAAGTAATATCCTGCGAATTCGTGAATGAGCCGGTGCGCAATTTTAATTCCAAACTTGTTCTCGAACAAAACCACGTCCCCTATCCTCGGGTCTGCTGATTTGTCCAAAAGAAGTATCTCATTGGGCATTATGCATGGCTGCATATCGTTGCCATAGAGGACCTTAACCTTTTGCAAAGACATCGTTTATCCCCTTTTTGTACGATTCGAACGTGAATTCATCCGTGACTTCTCTTGCACCCCTTGCTTTCTTGTCCCTGAAATCCGGCTCTGTCAGCATCTTTTCAAGAGCATCTGCATAGTCTTCAACGTCCTTGTACCTTGCGCAATAGCCGAACCTGTCTATTACCTGCCTTTCGAAACCGGCATACTCGTTGGTCACAACAGGCAGCCCATGCCCGATGCATTCCGAGAGTGCGATCGGGCATTCATCGAAGCAGAATGGCATGAATGCGCATTCTGCCATCCTCATGTAGCCGTAAAAAATTTCCTTCGGGGCAAAGCCTGCAGTTATGATGTTTGCCTTTCCTCTTGCATCATTGATGAGCTGCTTCATGTATTCCTGCTCATAGTTGTTGGTCCTTCCGCACATTACAAGAACGGCTTCCGGCACCCTTTTCTTGAGGATCTTCATGGTCTCTAATGCATACCTGACTCCCTTCATCACCCTTAATTCCGCAGGCATCAGGATGATCTTCATCTTTCCCTCCTTTTTCGGCCATTCGCCGTAAAGCTTCGGGATTGCCCTGTGAACATAGGTGATCTTTTCCTCTGCAATTCCCTGCTCAATAATATTCTCCTGGATTTTTTTGGAAAGAACGATTATCTTTTCCGCTTTCTCGAAGTTTTCCTTCTCCCGTTCCCCTACAAACTCGTAATAGCTGATCAGTTTCCTGAAATGCTCCGTATCTGGGTATTCCCCCCGGACAAGCTCTGCCACTTTCTTGTATGGCATGTTCGATGTATGGTAGATGTGCTTTTCGGAAAGGAAGAGGCCCATGCTGTTCAGTGCAAGGATCGCATCAGGATTTACTTTTTTCACCTTTTCTGCAAAGTCCTTTGACGCTGCTATTGTATTGTTGTACATGTTTATGGGATCAGAGGGGTCCTCATTCCCG
>JBNLBN010000041.1:0-4918 GCA_050303335.1 Candidatus Micrarchaeia archaeon | reverse complement strand
ACATTCGCATTGGGAACGAATGAGATGGACGACTTTACATCAATGGATTCCACTGATTCATCAACAAGATAGGTGTTACCTGAGGTACCATCAAGACATGAATCAACCGTATTTGGACTGTTAGATTCGTTAATCGGGGAATAACGAGTCTGGCTCTCCAGACCAGTGGAATTGCACGTTCGCACATACTGGTCGCAGACCTGCGCCCCGTATCCTCCGTCATATTCGGAATATTCGACGTAGGCCGGATCGGTCGCATTAAGTATAATAGTATAATTTTCCCCTGGAACAAGGTCCATTATTTTTACCCAGTCCCCAAGGCATTCCTGGGCTTCAAAATCCCACTCAGCGCACTTGTAAAGTTCTGTTCCAAGAGCGGTAACCGTCGCTTCGGCTTGGTCGAATGAAAGGCCCGACGGATCGATTGCAAAGACTTTCCTTGCCCGCTTCGGGTTCGGAATCTTGTCCGCGCCAACGTATTCAAGGCCAAGGACACCTCCTCTTGAATCAAGGTTCTCGAAATTGATACGGGATACTGGGAACCCGATCTTCCTGCCGTTTTCTTCCTTTTCAGGAACAAGAGTGTAATTTATCCGTTCTGAAATGCCGGAAAGCGCCCGCAGGGCCGAAGGCCGTGGTCCCCTTGAATTAATTATGTCGATTATCTCCCCGGACCTTCCGCGATCAGGTATTCCTACGGTGAGAGTTTCATTAGTGTTGTTGAGTTCGGATTTTATCTCATCCACTATGCCTTTTAGTACTTCATTGGATTCTATGAGCGTTTCATTGGATTCGAGCGAAAATCCCGGGTCAGGTTCGGATTCTGAGACGTTTTCTTCCGTGATATTCTGCAATGTCATATTTTCATCATCGATTGTGATGTCTGGAACGACATCCTGACCTGAAGGAGTTGATCCCATACTGATTTCCTGGATATCTGCAAGTATGATTATTTCTTCATTCTCCGCAGGGGGTCTTTCAAGCCCGACAAGAACCCATGAGGAATCCTCCTTTGATATTACAAGGTAGCCTATGTCAACTGTGCCATTGTCACCCATGAACTGGATCCTGAGGTTCGAGAAATCAGGGGCAAAAATGTCCTGGTAGGTTATCTCAATTATGGAAGGATCGCTGTCCTGGGCGTAATTGCCTTCCTGGTTAGAAAGGACATTGACGCTGTAGCCTTCAGGCACGGTTGCATTGACAAGGATCCAGGAACCCGGATGCATATCAACAATGGAGTAATTCGTCTGGTATGTTGACTCGTTTGACGTGACTTCCAGTATCAGGTTCGAGAAGTCATGGTCGAGGCCATCAATGTACGAGACATTGATAAGCTGCGTGAATGCTGCCAAAACCAAGATTAATCCGAATTCAGCTTGTCCTTTCATTTTTTTTCTCTCCTTTTTTTCCTGTAATACCAGAGTATCGCAATTACAAATGCCAATATCACAACCGCAAGAAGGCACGGCGGCTCATCCTGCTTCAATACAGGCTTCTCGGGCTCGATCGGAACCACCACTTCGGTCTCGTTCTCGACGATTTCCGGAGGCTGGCATTTTTCAACATTTATTACATCAATGCTTGTGCAATTGTTCAGGTCGGTACATGTCTGGTACATGAATCCGTCCGAATCGCACGTTCCCCAATCCCCGCATATCAAGTCTATTACGCATTCCGGCGGGATTGTTTCGTTCCCTGGCGGAACAGGCACAGGCTCTTCAGTTTCCGGCTGTGGGATAGGTATCCCGGATCCGCCTCCGCCGGTCGATCTGGGCCTCTCCCTCGGCTCCTCCTGGGGCGGAAGGCAGGTCAGGTCGACTGAAACATAATATGTGATATTGCTCCCGTTGGTCGGAAGTATGACCTGGTAGTCATATAAGGTCCCGTCAAAGCCGACCTCGTTCTGTACGACATCGGTTATGAATACCATGTTTCCGTCCTGATCCTGCATGTAACCCATCCGGAAGGATGTGGGGACCAGGGCATTGGTATATGTTGTAGGGACACCTGTTATGATGCCAAACGAGGTGTCAAACGAATCGGAAAGCCCGAAAGTTGCTGAGCCGTCCTGTGCAGGGTCGTTGATGAAACTGTCAAGAATGGTCAGGTTTCCCCTTTCGAGTGATGTTATTGCAGCAGATGAATTCGAGAAAAGGATATAGAGCGTATCAGGTATGCAGCTGTCGGAACCGGTACTTATCTGAAGTTCTTCCACTTCATCAGGAACAGCGGTCACTGTTAGCGATGGTGGTATGGCGCCTGATGTCTGGCCTGCAAGCCCATACCAGATCGTCGCATTTACGAATGAGACATTTACCTCTGACACATTGCCCGCACCGGTATCCACTTGCGCAAATGACAGTGAGACAAGAAATAAGATCAGGAGTGCCCTCATCTTAGATCCTCCTTGACATGAACAGACCGCCTAGGGCAACGAGCAGGATCATGGCTGCGGAATTACACAGCTGTGGCTCTTCCTTCTCAAGGCTGACAACAAACGCGGACTTCTTTATCAGGAAACCCGGCCTCGCACCGTATTCTATCTCAACGGTTACGTTTTTGTTGTCTGTAATGTCGGCGCTGCTCAGTTCGAGCGGGAACTGCTCCACAATCAGGGAACCAGGTTCTATCTGCCTGGTGTCTGTTGCAGCGACTGTTACAGGCTCACCGTCGAGGGAAATTTTCAGCCTCGGGAAAACATAGGCTGTTACTGTCGCATTGTTCTTTATCGTGACAAGCATTGCACCATCCTCGTATTTTGCGCTCTGGACAGCTACGCTGGACTTGTCGTCGAAGTCGACAGTTGCAAGAGGGCCTTTGTTTGAGACGAATTCCTCGAGCGATTTAACGGATGAACCGTATTTGACAAGAGCGGTGTAAGTGATATTGCCGGACGGGACAGAATCTATGTCGAAAGACAGTGAAAGCACGTCCTGCTCTCCCCGCTCAATAAGGGATATTTCATTTGATGAGAAAGTCTCCTGGTCGAATCCATCAACAAGGACTTTTATTTCATATGTATAGAATGCCGGGCCCTCGCCGATATTGTCGATGCTTGCAAGGATGTTCCCTTTTTCATATATGATATCATTCAGTTCCAGAAGCGGCCGGTAGACAGGCATAGGGAACATATCTAGGACCATCACTCCTGAAGATTCGGATGGGATAACCTGCGCGAATTTCACGACCACGGACAATGTCTTGTTCTCATCGAGCAGTTCCGACTCGATCTGCTTCTTCATGTCATATACGGGAGCCACCTGCTCCTGCTTGACCAGCAATGAGCTCTGGATCTCCCCGCTTCGGACCTTCCTCTTGACAAAGTCATATGTCTGATCTGGAATGAGTTTTCCTATAAGTATGATTGGACTTTGGGATGAGACCATGCTGTCCTCGATTACCGAACCGTCTACGAAAAGAACCCGGGTGGTATTGAATTCCCTGAGGGTCTTGTCGACGATTAGGAGATTATCCTCGAATTTGTCTTCTCCCTTTCCTATGACGTCAGGTTTCATGCCGGACAGGGCCCCCCTGACGGATTCGTCGATGAAACCGTAGAGCGTGACCTTTTCAGCACCCTGAACAACGGAACTGACCTCGTCAGCATTCTCGCTGTTGGAAAGCAGTACGAAAGAATTCGTGAGGTCTGCATAGGGAATAACGGAAATTGCACTGTCGGCGAATGCCGAATCGACAATAATGAAACTTTTGGCCCCCGACCTTTTTGCAAGGTCCAGGTTGGTTGCCCCTGCATCCTGCGACTTATAGACTTCGACAGTATTGTTTCTTGAAGTTAGCTCTGTCTCGACGAAGCCGCTTACCGGGTTCGCGCCTTGGATCAGCAATATGTCATGGCCTGATCCTACTTTTGCCCCGAACAATTCAGGATCCCCTCCTGGAGGAAAGAATTTTACGGGAACATCCAAGACATTTGCATAGAAGATGGCTGACAGGACATCCCTGCCATCATAAGAATTAACTGCGACAAAATCCGCGGCAAATGAACTGGCGATAAGCATGAGCATTAGAAACGCAATCTTCTGCATTTTTTGACCTCCCTTTACCCTCTTTCGTTAAAAAAATTTAAAAAATAAAAAGAATTACTCGAGTTCCATGTAGAAACTGTAGCTTGTTGTTGCTCCTGTATCAACAGGTACCATCAACTCGTAGTCTGCAGTTCCACTTGCAATTGTTGCATCGGACTCTATCTGCGTACAGAATGCGAAATCGCTCTGTGCTGCTACAGATCCGTTGTCAACTACGAATGTCAGGAAGCTTGATCCTGTCGTGTTGAGGAACTCGGTGTTGATTGCGTTTCCTTCAAGGTTGATTGCTGCAGAACCGCCGAATGTTACATCAGCCCTGTCCTGTGCTGCGCCCGGGAAGCCCCAGACTGTATCAACATCGGAACCGAGTGCTGCCTGTGCAACAGTGAAGTCATATGCTCCTGCTGTTGAGACGCAAACTTCACCGGTGTTTGCTGCCGAATAAGTCCATGCGTAGACCTGTTCCGGCGTTCCTGATTCGTTTGATGCCAAGATAATGGTTGAATCAGAGACTTCACCGTGGAATGATGCCCACCTTGTTGTCAACTGCTGGCCTGTGGTAATGTTAACCTGTGTAACGTTACCTGCAACTGCATTTGTTGCCTGGGCAGCTGTTGTTCCCTGCCATCTAGCAAGGTCATAAGTACCAGTTATTTGTGCCCCATCCACTGCAAATGCAAAGGATCCAAAGAGCAATATTCCGAATAGCAGATATGCTTTATTCATTTTTTTATCACCAATTTTTATCAAACTTGTATTACGAAGTTTTAATTCACCTGAAATGTATTTCATAGGTTTTTGTAGATTTATCAAGCTTTTTCCTAATGTGGTTTTTCCACATCCTGATTCACCGGCAAGTCCGATAATTT
>JBNLBN010000040.1:0-5294 GCA_050303335.1 Candidatus Micrarchaeia archaeon | reverse complement strand
AGAGGAAAGCGGACGTGACAATTAGCCAGAGCAGGGCGTCCTGGGTGATCGTTGCCTGCAGTCCGCCGGTGGCTCCGAGGAATGCAAGGAGCACGATCGATCCGAAGAACATCCTTGAGAACATCACGACCTTTGGTTCAAGCTGCTTGAGGATCTTTCTTGATATAGTATATTCTAAAGCCCACAATACAGTTGCCGCTAGTACGAGCAGCTGGCCTGTACCGAAGGAAAGGTCATTTACGAGGAGGAAATTCCCTGCAAGGATCGCTGCTCCTGCAATAAGATCATTCTTTTCAGGCTTTTCCCTGAGCAGAAAATATCCGAATATCCCTGCAAAGATGAATATGGACCGGTAAACGAACGAGCTTGCAGCAGGGCCCCCAAGGGAGAGCCCTTCAAAGAAAAGGAGGAACGGGATGCTTCCGCCGACAACACCTATCATCACAAGGTAGAGGAGGTCTTTTTTCGAAAGTTTCCTGAACAGATGAAATTCCTTGAAGAGGAAAACGGACGATGCAAGGAACATCAGCGCACCTGCGTTCTTCAAAAGAGCGTATAATGACGGGTCGGTTAATGTCACCGCGAATCCGTTCACGAATACGGATATGCCACTGATAAGTGCGGTCAATAATGCAAATAGAATTCCCCTGTCCATGGATGATTTTCCGGTAATAATGTTTTAAACTCTAATGCAGAATCTGGAATCGATGGCGAAACTAAGGGTCGGATGGTTCACTTTTACATGTTGCGAGGACAATTCCATTATATTCGTTGAACTTCTGAACAAGAACTATTTCAAGTGGAAGAGGCAGATAGATTTCAGGTACGCGAAATTCCTCAAGTCGAAAAATGTCCTTGACAAGCTTGATGTCGCTTTCATTGAGGGTGCAATATCAAACGATACCGAAAAGAAGAGGCTGAAGGAGATCAGGAAAAAGAGCAGGTATCTTGTTGCTGTCGGATCCTGCGCATGTACCGGATTCCCTTCGGCCCAGCGAAACAATTTCCCGGAAAACATCAGGGTGACGATAGAGCCTCACCTGAAGAAATGGAAACTTTATGATAAAGTGTTAAGAGTGGACGAGATAGTGAAGGTAGATGACAGGGTGGACGGCTGTCCTATGTTCGAGGCTATCTTCCTGAAGGTGTTGGACAAGTACCTTGAGGAGTTTGGAGCTGATAAAAGTGCATAAGAATTTTGATATTACTATTGAGGAACTGAGCAAGATCGAGGGACATACCGACCTGGATGTTGCCGTAAGGAACGGAAAGGTGGTTGATTCCAAGTTCAGGATTAGCGAGAACAAGAGGTTTTTCACGAGCGCGGCAATCGGAAAGCCTGCGCTTGGAGTCCATCAGATTGTCTCAAGAATCTGCGGCACCTGCTCGATAGCGCACCTTATGGGATGCATTAAATGCGTGGAAAATGCGCTCGAAGTCGAGCCCAGCGAACAGACCGAGATCCTCCGAGATCTCCTGCTTTACGGACTCAACATAAGGGACCATGCGATGCACCTCTACCTGTTCTGCCTCCCGGATGTCTTCGGGAAGGATTCCATTCTGGAATTCGACGACGAGGGATACCAGCATGACCTTGTCCACAAGGCATTCGATGTCAAGGGGAAGGGAAACGATCTCAGCATATTCGTAGGGGGAAGGGCAGTGCATCCTCCGTTTCCGCAGGTCGGCGGATTCATGAGAGTACCGACAAATGATGATGCAAGGAAGATGGCTGAAGACCTGAAGAAAATAAGGGAGGATGCGATCGAATTCGTCGATATATTCTACAACTGCGATTTCAAGTATGAAACTGATACTACATACATCGGGCTGAAAAACGAAAAGTTTAGCTACTGGAAAGGGCATCTTTTCACTTCCGACGGGCTGTGCATTGCACCCAAGAATTTCAGGGACCATCTCACCAAAACGGTGATACCATATTCTCAGGCGCCGGGATTCCAGTACAAGGGAAAAAGCTACGTGGTAGGGGCGCTTGCAAGAATGAACCTGAACAGGGGCAACCTGCATCATGACACGAACAGGGACATGCAGAAATACCTCGGAAGGTTCCCATCGAACAATATATTCGACAATAACCTCGCTCAGGCGATAGAGATAATCCACTGCATTGACGCCTCGATCGAGCTTCTTGAAAGGACGGATTTCAGGAAGGAGGAAAAGATGGTGATAAAGCCCAAAAAATCCGAGGGGGTCGGGGTTATGGAAGCTCCAAGGGGAACGCTATATTACAATCTTAAGATGGATGATGCCGGGAAGATCACTTTTGCAGACCTTGTGATACCTACATCGCAGAACCAGATAAAGATGAACCAGGATATAGGAGGGCTCGTCCAGGAAAAGATAGACAAGGGCATTGGCAAGGGCGCAATACCGCTCGAAGTGGAAAAGCTGGTTAGGGCATATGATCCGTGCATGAGCTGCGCAACCCACTTCCTCAAAGTAAACTGGAAATAAGCAGCGAGCACTCTTCTACAGCCTTCTCCTTTTCGTAGTCTGATGGTATTGCGATTATCCTCACGCGGTCGATTTTACCCATCTTTATCAGGAGCTTGAGCGTAAGCGAGAGATCGAAATCATGCATCGAGTAGATGCTTCCGGACTGGAGTTTCTCGATCCCTTCCAGGATGACGACTTCCGGCACGCCTACTGCCGCATCCAGGATGATTAGGTCCCTTCCCTCGTTTTCAAGGTTTTCGGCAGAGTCGAATTCCCTGAACTCAACATCCGGAAACCTGTTCTGGAGGGACTTCATGACGTTGAGCGCAATGGAATCCATCTCAACGAGGGGGTTTCCGAAAACGAGAATCTTCATGCTGGATTTTAGCAGTTTCAATTATAAATATGAGGGGGATATTGATTCCATGCACACGCCAGATGGATTCATTACCAGTTGGATTTGCGTACTTATGCTCGCTCTTAGCGCACTCCCAGTGTTGGTTGCATTGAAGAGGCTTGAGCGGAGCAGAATCCCTATGATTGCTGGCGTAGCCTCCCTGATTTTCCTTGCACAGATGATAAATTTCCCGATTTCCGGCTTTTCAAGCGGGCATCTGATCGGTGCCGGGCTTGCCGTTGCGCTGCTTGGATTGGATGCCGCCATCATTGCGATGGCGATGGTATTGGTAGTCCAGACATTCGTGTTCGGAGACGGGGGAGCGCTTGCCCTGGGCGTCAATATATTTACGATGGGAATCTCAGCAGTGTATGCTGCTTCTTTCGTCTATGAAAAAACAGGAAGCAGGTTCCTCTCATCTTCGTTTTCAGTTGTGGCTGCAGCTTCCGTATTATCGGTCCTGCTGGCTATGAGCGGTGTCGGCAGTTTCGTGGACATAGCATTCGCCATGCTAGCAGTTCATGCGATAATTGCACTTGCCGAGGGCGCCTTGACGCATGCTCTGCTGTCCGTTTCTCCGATGAGGATAACTGCCGGGACGGTCGGGATCGCTCTTGCCCTTACTGCAGTTCTGATACCGCTTTCATCCGGAAATCCGGACGGGCTTGAGACCGTTTCGCTGCATCTTGGCTTCTTTGACAAGGCGGTGGAAGTTTATGAGGCGCCGCTTGCAGGCTACCTTGTGCCGCTTGCACTCCCGTATCTCGGTTCGGTCCTCGCAGCAGCAATTGGGATAATATTTACATATGTTATCCCCTATTCATTTCTAGAGGTTAGACAATGGTTCTATGCATTATAGCTTTTTTCGTATTCGCAGTAATGTCGATTTTCTCGGCAAAGTACAGGCCGCTTGCAAAGGAGGCATTTGGTTGCGTATTCAAGACGATAACACTCAAACCGTGTGATACCGGGATGGATGACCGTTTCAAGGCAGAGGTGGTGTCGGCGCTGCTCAAGGTTTCGCCAGGGGCGGCAAGATTCACGAACAAGAATTTCGTGGCGATCTCATGGGTGTTCGTGATACTCACGATCGCGAGCTTTGCATATACTGCATACGGAGTCTACAATTTCTATTTCTATGGCAATTGCGACGGACCAAACAGCGAGGGGGCATGCATACTGAACGACCTTACAGGAGACTATGGAAGGTTCAGCGAGCCGACTGACCTGGTGATCACGCAGGACAAGCAGGGCATTGTCCTGGGCAATCCAAATGCAACCAATGTGATAATAGAATTCGGATGCTTCGTATGCCCTTATACAGCCAAGGCTGAGGATACCATGATGGATCTGGTAGGCAGGCACGACATATATTATGTCTTTAAGCCCTTCCCGCTCCCGAACCATGACTACAGCTTCGAGGCTGCAGAGGCAGTCCTTTGCGCCGACAGGCAAGGGAAGGCGATGGAGATGAGAAGGGCCGTGTTCGCGCAGCAGGAAGCCTGCGGCGAATCCGGAGATGTTGCGATCAAGATCCTGGCAAACCAGTCCGGCCTGGATATGGAGCTGTTCAATGAGTGCTATGACGGAAACGAGACTGTAAGCGAACTTGAGATGTACATACAGCAGGGCAAGGATGCCCATATATACGCCACTCCGACATTCTTCGTTAACGGCGAGCCTGTCGTGGGGCCCAAGCCCATAGAGGAATTCGAGAGGTTGCTGAAATGAAGGATGATTTTCCTATTTTCGAGAAACATCCGGATCTTGTATACCTTGACAGCGCCTGCACATCCCTCAAGCCAAGGCAGGTAATCGATGCTGAATGCCTCTATTACAGGGAATACGGAGCCTGCGCAGGCAGGAGTTCCCATTACCTTGGAAGGGCCACCAATGAGAAGCTCGAGGTATCAAGGCAGGAGATTGCAAAATTCATTGAAGCAAAGAATATACTTTTCACAAGGAATGCCACAGAAGCACTCAACATAGTTGCAAACGGCCTGAAATACGAAAGACGTAAGGTAATAACGACTGTGATGGAGCATCATGCAGTGCTTCTTCCTTTCATGAAACTCAGGGATGAAGGGAGGATAGACCTTGAGATACTCCCCTGCAACGAATACGGGGAAATCGACTGGGAAGGCAGGATAGACAGGCAAACCGCCCTCATAGTCACCAACAATGCCAACAACACAACAGGGTACTCCCAGGATGTTGATGAACTGGCAAAGATCGCCCACGACAATGGAGCGAAGATCTGCGTAGACGGCGCCCAGGGGGTGCCCCACAGGAAAGTAAGCTGCAAGAATTATGATTTCCTCTGCTTCTCCGCACACAAGATGCTCGGACCTACCGGCATCGGCGCTTTGGCCGCCAAAAACCTTGAAGACCTCGATCCCCTTGTCCTGGGAGGGGGAATAGTAAAGACAGTGAGCACAAA
>JBNLBN010000039.1:0-5718 GCA_050303335.1 Candidatus Micrarchaeia archaeon | reverse complement strand
ACACTAATTGACCTATTCACGATAAGGAAAAACAAGGGAAGGCTCGAAGACCTCGATGTCACATTGTTCGGGGATCTCAAGCATGCGCGGGCGATGCGCTCCCTTCTTTACGGGCTTGCTATGTTCGGATCGAATATCAGGCTCATATCCCCAAAAGGACTTGCAATGGAAGAGGATTACATCAAGGAGGTAAAGGACAAGTTCAATGCAAAGATCGAGATTCTTGAGGAACCGGATTTCAACACTGACGTCCTCTATGTATGCAGGATTCAGAAGGAGAGATTCATCGATCCTTACGAAGCAAAGCGCATGATCGAGAAATTCAACCTGAAGAAGGAGGACCTCAAGGAGGCAAAAGACGACATGATAATACTGCATCCCCTTCCTAAAATCACCGAGATCGACAGCGAAATAGATGACATGAAGCAGGCAAAATACTTCGAACAGGCACATTACGGCGTGCCGGTGAGGCAGGCAGTGCTGGAGAGGGTCCTATGCAAGTAGACAATATACAGATCGGAACCGTAGTCGACCATATCCCGTCTGGAAAAGGGGAGAAGGTGATCCGGCTTCTTGGAATCAACGAGGAATATCCGCACAGGGTCGCGATCATGCTCCATGTACCGAGCAAGAAGATGAAGACCAAGGATATTGTTAAGATCGAGGGCAAAATCGTATCAGAGAATACCGCGAACATCCTGGCACTGATTGCGCCGGGGGCAACGGTGAACATCATAAAGGGAGGAAAAGTGGAGAAGAAGATCGGGACGAGGCTCCCCAATGAGATAAGCATAGGGTGCTGTCCGAATCCTTCATGCATATCCAAGGAAGAGAAGGTAAGGTTCATAAACGAGGGGAAGAAATTCCGCTGCTATTACTGTGAGAGGCTTTTTGAAGCACATGAAGTCTTATGAATATCAGAAAAATAGATGAATACGACATTCCGGAGATCGTGGAGCTGAATGTCGAGGCATTTCCCAATACTCCGCGCGAGCAGGCAGCCTATGTTTTCGAGCGCGTCCTGCGTTCCGGCATACCTGGGGCCTGCCTCCTTGCAGAGGAGGATGGAGAGATAGTAGGTGCGATATTCTGTGAGGAAAAGATAACGTTTACAAAGAACCAGGCCAGGATTAAATCCATCGTCGTTAAAAAGGGCATGCGCAGGAGGGGAATCGGGACCGGCCTCATGAATGCTGCAATGGATGCGCTTCATGACTACAGCACCATTGCCCTCAGCGTCGAGAATGGCAACGAGCTTGCAATGAGATTCTATGAAAAATTCGGATTCAGGCAGTACAGGATAGAGTATATTAAATAGAAAGGGCGGCATCGCCGAAGCGCAGTTCAGAAGGCTTCACACAAATTTTGCGAGCAAGATCAAAGATCTTGTGCGACGGTATTTGCCTCTGACCGTCCGCCCCAAATGTATAACTATTTCCTAGTATAAAAATCTTTCCCGCACCTATTTGTGCCTGAGCACAACAAACAGGTGATCCTTGTCGAAAGGCTCAAGCTTGATCTTCTCCAGTATGTCGAAAGTTCCTTCAAGCTTTTTCAGTACAGCGTCGAAGACATCTGAGGGTGATTTGGTGACATCAATGCTCTGGCTCTTTATGCAGATCATCGCGATCCCCCCTTTAACAAGGAATCTCTTCGAATTGGCGATCAGGATATCATCCTGGTCCGGCTGGGCAACGTCCATGTAGATGATTTCCACTTCCCCCACAGCATCGTATTCCTGCGTCTGCTTGGCATCGGCGTGGATGGGTATGATGTTCTCCCGGTTTTCCGAGAGCTTGAGGAGGGATTTCATGCACTGAGGGGAGATTTCTACCGAGAAGATCTCACCGTCATCGCCCACAATGTCTGATAGGTGCGAGATCGTAGTTCCGGTAGATGCTCCAAGATATAGTATCTTGCTTCCCTTCCTGAAGGGGAATGTCTTGAGGCCCTTCTGCATCGCGCCGCAGAGCTTGGACCTGAAGGGATCCCAGAGCCTGTATTCAACATTGTCGATCTTGATTATCTTTTCCCCGTAGACCTTCACTCCGGGATCGGCATTCCTTGTAGCAAAATAATTCTTGACTTTGGTCACTCCAAAATAATCCATAACTAGCTGATGGGGCCTTGTTTTTAAAAAATAGATATATTTTAATAGCATTGCATATAACTTTTTCTCCTGTATCCAATTCTTTTAGCATATGGGTTTCGAGGTGTAAAGATGGTTACCGTATATGATGTTGAACCGAACAAGCTTATTGGCAGTGCTGCTAAAAAGCTCAAAGACATGAAGATAGACAAGCCTGAATTCGTCGGCCTGGTAAAGACCGGCTCACATGCAGAAAGGCCTCCTAGCGATGAGGATTTCTGGTATGTAAGATGCGCCTCTATACTGAGGCAGGCATACATTAACAATGTGATCGGCGTACAGGCACTCAGAAGGCACTATGGTGGAAGGCAGAGAAGGGGCGTGAAACCGCAAAGGCATGCTCCGGCAGGCGGATCCACCATCAGGAAGGCAATGCAGAATCTGGAAAAAGCAGGACTCTTGAAAAAAGAGAAGGAAGGAAGGATGCTCACCCCGCAGGGAAGGGCATTTCTTGACGGCGTTGCCAAAGAGTGCTCATGAGCGACAAGAAAGAGTCCAGGGAACAGGAGCAGAAGCTGAAAAGCACCCTCCGGTTCGCTTTGGACGAAGATGCTTATGAGCGTTTGATGAATGTTTCGATAGCCAATAAGGAGATGTACCTTATTGCAGCGAAGAATCTCCTGATGCTCTACAAGAGGATGGGAAGGAAGATCACCGAAAGCGAGCTGCTCTCCCTTCTTCGGGCAATCAAGGCTCAGAGGGAGAACGAAACGAAGATTACGTTCCAAAAGAAGTGATATTTATGGGAAGCAAAGAATTGGGAAAGAAGATGCGCCTATCCAAGGCAAAAAGAAAAACAAAGCGTATACCGGCTTTCGTGATGGTGAGAACCAACAGGAAGGTCACTGCCAACAGGAACAGACGGGACTGGAGAACAGACAAATTGAGGATAAGTGAGTAACATGGAAGAAAGAATCTATACAGTTCCGCTGGGAGATGCCTACAGGGCAATCAGGAACAAGAGAGCGCCTAAGGCAGTTAAGATACTGAGGCAGTTCATATCGAAGAACATGAAGGCCGAGGAAGAAGCGATCCTCATCTCAAACGCATTGAACAGCTTCATCTGGGAAAAGAGCATCCAGAAGCCCCCTCGAAGGGTCAAGATCAGGGTCATCAAGGGAGATGAAGTGGTAAACGCATACCTCCATGACGAGAAGATCGAAGAGCCGAAGAAGGAGGAGAAGAAAGCTGAAAAACCGGTCGAGAAAAAAGAAGAACCCAAGGCTAAAGAGGAAAAGCCGAAGGAAGTGAAGAAGGCCGAGAGTACAGCCAGTGATGCTAAAACCGAAGAAAAACCCAAGGAAGAGAAAAAATGAGGATCTCCTATTATGGAAATCCCTGGATAGGGATGTTCATAAAAACCAATGACAGATTCACTATACTGCCTGTTGACAGCATGAAAAAAGTCGATGATGCGGTTGCTGAATCCCTGAAGACGGAGATAATAAAGACATCCATATCCGATTCGAACCTTCTTGGCATTTATGTCGCGATGAATTCCAACGGGGTGATACTCCCCAATGTGGTGACGGAAAAGGAGGTGAGCCAGATGAAGAAGCTCGGGCTCAACACTTACATTTCGAACGACAGGAACAACGCGAACGGGAACAACATCGCCGTCAATGATTTTGGCGGTATCGTCAATCCATACGTCGACGAGAAGGAGAAGAAGAATATGGAGGATGTGCTCGGAGTCGAGCTCCATAAGATGACTGTCGCCGGATTCTCCACTGTCGGATCAGCGTGCATGGCTACTAATAGCGGGTATTTCTCGCATTTCAAGACCAGCACGAAGGAGATGGACGAAATGAAGGACATATTCAAGGTTTATGGTAACAAGGGTACCGTAAACATGGGAACCGGTTTTGTAAGCTACGGCATCGTGGTGAACAAGAACGGGTACCTCGCAGGTGATAGTACATCTGCATTTGAAATAGGCCGTGCCCAGGAGGCACTTGGCCTGATAGGAGGTAATTGAATGAAATTCACTGTTAGCGGAAAAATCAAATTGGGAAAAGTTGACCGGGAATTTTCGAAGATCGTGGAAGCGAAGACCGAGAATGCCGCAAAGCACAAGGTTTTTTCCTTGTTCGGATCGCAGAACGGACTGAAGCGAAGCAAGGTTAATATTGAGAAGGTCGCAAAGGGATAGTTATGGAGAACGCAGCACAGCTCAATTATGAGATGGCAGTGTACAAGGAGCAGATGCAGCTGATCAAGAAGGAGACGGAAAGGATCAGCCTGACAACGATCGACCTTTCGAACGCTCTCAAGGCGGTCGAGAACATGAAGGAGGATTCAGTCCTCATACCGATCGGCGGGGGAGCGTTGGCAAAGGGAACGATCACTGAATCGATGATCCTTGTGCCAATCGGAGCCCAGTACATGCTTGAGATGGAGAGGGGGGCTGCAAAAACCGAACTCGAAAGAAGGATAGATGCAACAAAAAGGGCAGTTGAAAAACTCACTGAGGAATTCAACAAGATCACAAAGAAACTTAGCGAGGTTTCAACCCAGCTGCGGAAGATAAACAGGGAACAGAAGATTAACCAGAGGGTAGATGAGAACATTCGCGAGGATTACATCTGATGTTCGACTTCCTGAAGAAAAAGATAGACGGGTTCGTTGGCAAGCTGGCAAAGAAGGAAGAAGACAAAGCTATTTCTGAAGCAGAGAAAACTCCGCAAATGGAGGAAAAAATTGAAGAAGTTTCCGAACCCATAGTGGAACAGGAGCCTCCAGTTGATAAGGCGCCGGAAATTCCGGAAGAAAAAACTCCGGAAGCAGGAGAAAAAAATATCCAGAAGAAGACGGAAATTGAGAAAGAGCCTCAAAAGCAGCCGGAAGTTGAGGATAAGAAGCCGAAGGAAAGGTTGAGGATCAATCCCCTGAAGAAGATAAAAAGCATCATTACAAACGAGGTGGAGATTTCGGAAAAAGACCTCGAAGACCTTCTTGAGGAATTCGAACTTGAACTTCTGGAATCAGATGTCGATATTGAAGTGGCCGGTGCCATAAAGGAAGAACTCAGCGAAAAACTTGTTGGTTCCAGGATAAAGAAGGGAGAGCTTCATGAACGGATAAACACGGTGATGAAGGAAACGCTTATCGACATGATGAATACCGAAGGAATTGACATCGTGGACTTCGTGAAGAATTCAGAGAAACCGGTAAAGATAATGTTTCTTGGGATAAACGGGGCAGGAAAGACCACTACGATTGCAAAAGTTGCCAAGATGCTCCAGGACAGCGGCCTCAAGGTGGTGTTTGCAGCAGCTGACACTTTCAGGGCGGCTGCAATAGAACAGATGCAGGTCCATGCAGACAGGCTTGGTATCAGGGTTATAAAAAGGGATTACGGATCTGACCCTACATCTGTTGCCTATGATGCTACCAGCTATGCAAAGGCGCACGGGATTGATGCGATACTAATTGATACTGCAGGGAGGCAGGATACCAACATCAGCCTTCTTAATGAAATCAAAAAAATGAACAGGGTAATCGGGCCGGAACTGAAGATCTACATCGGTGAAAGCATCGCAGGAAATGCAATAATCAGCCAGATATCA
>JBNLBN010000038.1:0-5926 GCA_050303335.1 Candidatus Micrarchaeia archaeon | reverse complement strand
GCAGGACTGAAGGATGTCGTTGCAGACGAGAGGGACCAGCATGGAAGGCTCAGCGAATTCGGAAAGCACACGCTACAGCTTGTCCAGTCAATGGAAAGGATCAAGACTGGAAAGGTCAGCCCGCCCCCTCCGGTGAGGAAGAACCCGAGGGCAAGGGTATTTGCTTAAAAGTGATTCACTAGATATTACTGCATGGCAAAAAGCCCAATTGTTAAAAAAGACGGCAAGACCTATCTTGAGCTTCCAAAGGAGTACGAGGAATACGACGAGGCTGAGATATACAGGCTGAAGGAGGGCTTTTTGGTAGTGCCTCAGGCAGTGACCATCAAGGAGGCAGAAATAGCCGTGATCAGGAAACTTCTCGACATAAAGTTCGAGCGGAGGGTTCCTGAAACGGTCGAGAGCGAATTCACGGAAGCAGAGAGGATAATCCTGAAGGATCTGGGCAAGAAGAACCTGGTAACACTTTTTAAGGGAAAGAAATACCCAAACGGAGTCTATAATATCAATGCGGACGTCTATTCTCTTATCAAGGGAAAGGAAGAGAAGGCGCCGCAGGAGCTCCAGAAGGGATTCCTGACCATTAACGACAAGAACGAGGCATTCCGCCTTTCCAAGAAGTATGCAGAGGAGATGAAAAGCGGCGACATAATAGGGATAAAGGGATTCGACGGCAAATTCTATGTTGTTACAAAGGAGTATTTTGACAAGACCCGCAAGGAAATTGAAAAATCGCTCCATGGCGAGATGGGAATAAAACAGATAACTGATTCTACCAAGCTTGATTTTGACGGTGTGACCGCGGTTATCAGGCTGATGGCCGAAAACGGCGACATCCTGGAAAAGAAAAGGGGAGTGTTTGTCAGCATATGATAATCAGGGATGAGATCCACGGGAACCTGGAATTCACATCCCTGGAAGAGCGGATCATAGACTGTCCGGATTTCCAGAGGCTCAGACGGATCAAGCAGATGTCTGTTACCAGCCTCGTATATCCGGGGGCTACCCACACGAGGTTCGAGCACTCGCTTGGAACTGCTTATCTTTCATCAAAGATCGCTTCGAAAGTGGAGATGAGCGATGACGAGGTGCAGGTTGCAAAACTCCACGGACTGCTACATGATATCGGCCACACGGCATTTTCCCATGAAGGAGAGGATATCCTCCGCAAATACATAGGTGACCATGAGGAGATCGGAAGGAAGAAGGCCCTGGACGGTCCTATCAGGGACATAATAGGGGAGAATTACAATGTCACTGAGGTCCTGAAGGACAACCTGCTCGTGAGTTCTGATATAGGTTCAGACCGTATGGACTATCTGAAAAGGGATGCGATGAACACTGGTGTGGCCTACGGACTGATCGACATCGACCGGATCGTGCATACGATTGCACTTGATGATGAACTTTACATCAGGAGAGGGGGACTGGCCGCTGCGGAATACCTCCTTATTGCGAGGTTCATGATGTTCTCGACTGTTTACCTTCACAAGACGGTAAGAATCGCTACCGCAATGCTCTACCGTGCAATCGAGAATTCCATCCTGGACGGCATCGACCCGAAGTCATTTTCGGTCTTCGACGACGAGGAGGCGGGAGCGGCAATCGGAAGGCACATGGAGGATATAAGAAACCGGAGGCTGTTCAAGGAGGTTGCATCAATAGACCGGAAACTTGCCCATCCAGGCCTCGAGAAGGAACTATCCGAGGAATTCGGGATAGATATCATAGTGGATGTTCCGCGCGAGTTCTTCAAGCCAGTGTCATTCAAGGTCGAAAGCGATGAAGGGCTTGTAGAGATCAGCCAGGCCTCGGATCTGGTGGGCTCATTGAAGGCTGCAGAAGAGAAAAGGATGAAAGTACTGATCCTAGCAAGCAGAGAGAACAAGGAGAAATTCGGGGCAAGGATTCAATCTAGAATAGATGCCTTCCAATCTGAACTACAACTACAAGCAAAATGATTGCTCCTACGATTATCTTTGGATCCACTGATTTTCCGGCAATCTTGATATCCGGAGATGATCCGATGATACCGGCTGAACTCATGGGCATTGCTACTTTATTTCCTGCCATGAGGTTTTTCTTGTGGAGATGGTATTAAAATCTTTGTCATATCATTACTAGCGTATGGCCTCAGTAGAAATTCACACAAATTCGAAGATCAGAAAGCTCAAAAATCCAACAATCATAATCGGGTTCCCGGGAACCGGACTGGTCGGAAGCGTTGCAGCTTCCCAGATTGTCGATGCATTGAAAGCCGATTTCGGGGGCCACATCAGCTCTCCAGATTTTGCACCCCTTGCAGCAATCCACGATTACAGGCCTCTTCCGGCTGCAAGAATCCACTATTCTGAGAAGGAGAACCTCATCATAATAATCTCGGAGATGACGATTCCGATCTCATCATCGAACGAACTTGCCGACAAGATATACAGCTTCTCAAAGGCCGTGAAGGCGTCTTCGATAATATCGCTCGGGGGAATCTCACTGAACGAAGAGCAGAACGAGGTCTACCTTGTTTCAAGCGACAGGAACATGGTAAAACTTGCAAACGACAAGAAGATTGCAAAGCCGATAAGGGAAGGCGCTACGACCGGAGTTACAGGAATACTCCTCACAAAGGGTACTCTTGAGAATTTCCCGATAACAACCATACTTGCAGAATCATCAGAGGAATACCTTGATCCCCATGCAGCATCCAAGGTGATAAAGGTGCTTTCCAAGATCATGGGAATACCCATCAACACCAGCAGGCTTGACCGCGAGGCAAAGGCGATGTCGGAGGACATCAAGGATGCCGTAAGGAAAGCAAAGATAACAAAGAGAGGCCCGGACGTAAGCGAGGGCGGATCTATGTACGGATGACTAATTCTTCTTTTGGAAATCTTATTTTTTCAGGCTTTTCATCTGCAGGATAACCCACGGGACAGACAAGCGTCGGTACCAGGTTCTTCGGCAGGTTCAGCTCCTCGGAATAATCCTTTGCGCTGAAACCCTCCATAGGACATGAATCCAGTCCGAGGGCCTTTGCCCCGTTCATTGCATTGCCGAGAGCGATATATACCTGCTTCTGGCACCATGACAACGTGGCTGTCTCATCCATTGCAGACAGAAAGTGCCGCACAATCCCTATATACCCTTCAATTCTCTCCTTGGGAGTTCCTGATTCGAGAAGGAGCTTTTCAAGCCTGTCTGCATGCTTTTTCGTGTTTGTGTCTGCACACATTATGATAAGATGGGAGCAGGTCGATACCTGGGGCTGGTTCCATGAATGTTTCTGCAGCCTTTCCTTAAGTTCCTGGTCGGTAATTACAATGAATTTCCAGGGCTGGAGGTTGAAGGACGAGGCAGAAAGCCGTATATATTCAAGCAGTTCATCGATCTTTTCCTCTCCGATTTTCTCCCCATTGAACTTCTTTGTTGCATACCTGTCAGCTACTATTTCTGAGAATTCCATGACCTCTATGGAGGGAGAAGGTTGAAATAGGTATGCCAAACATATAAAAACCCAAAGATACACATTATAAGTAATGAAAAATGTTACACCAGTCTTATCCATAGACAAAAGGATCACTGTCCCGAGGAATCCGTTTATAGACAAGGTACCGCTTGCGGAACTGAACCTTGGCAGGATTTCGGTCCATATACGGGAGGTTACCGGAAGGACTGCAAGGGCTGATGTCCACCTTGAAGGGAAAATGGTATTGACGGACATACTTGTGACTGAAAAACGAGAGGAAAGAAGCATTATCGATATGAATGATCCGCTTGGGCAGAATGTGCTGAAATTCACCGTGTCAATCGAAGCCGGAAGAATCAGGCTGGCGGTATACTAAAGTGCAGGGAGCAGGATTTGAACCTGCGAAGGCACTAAGCCACAAGATTTCCCAATCAGGAAGTTTGATGAAACTTTACCCTTAGAAAACTTGGTGAAAGTTTCCTTAAGTCTTGCGCATTTGACCAGGCTTTGCTATCCCTGCTTTTATTGAATATATTTCGGTTGCCTTAAAGGATTTTTGCTTTTTTCCCATCGAAATAGACCGTTTCCTCGAACCTCATGCCGTATTTTTCGTAATAGAAGGCAGGCTCTATTGCAAGTGTCGCACCCTTGATGCGGTCCCTTGATTTCATTCCAAGGGAAGGAAGCTCATGCACTTCGAGACCGACACCATGGCCAATGGAATGGATAAGATGGGGGAATCCTTCCTTCTTGATCAGCTTTTCCGAGAATTTTGCGACAGCCGATCCGGTCCGCAGTTCAGGAAGCTCGTCTATTATAGTATGGCAGATGTTCTCAAGTTTCTCGTATTCCGACTTTCTCTTCCTGTCTAGTATTATGCACCTTGTAATATCAGAGCAATAGTGGTCGACCCTGAGGCCGTAATCTATCAGTATGTGGGATTGGAGTTTCTTTCTCCCTGCCCTGTAATGGGGAAATGCAGTGGATGGGCCTGATGCAATAATCGGATCAAATGCAGGCTCAAGGCCAAGCTCGATCGTCCTCAATTTTATCTGCTTTTCCAGGTCCAGTTCCGTTTTTACCGAGAAGTCCAGTGAAGCGATCAGTTCCCGGGTGAGTTTCGCCGCCTTCCTGATCTTCGAGACCTCGTGTGATTTCTTTACCGCGCGCTTCCTGCGCAGTTCGACTGTCGCATCCCTGAGCGCGCAGGATTTTTTAAGCCTGTTTGCAAGCCTTGCACTGAGGGATGCAAGATCTGCTTCGACCTTCTTTCCCTTTATGAATTCCTCGATGTCTTTGAATGTAGAATATGTGCGTACTTTTCCCCGAAAGCTTTTCCTTGCGATCTGTTCGTTCATCTTCGGGACAAAAAGAAGGTTTTTTTCGGGAAACAGGAAACCATGGTCCAGGTCCACTCCGCTGTGGTAAAAGAAATTGGAATCAAACGTTTCACCACGATAGAGGAGGAGCATCCTACACCTCGTATTCCTTTTCCTTTCCAGGGTCCTTTTCTACGATGATCTTGGTTTTCTTTTCAGAATTGGGAAAGGAAAAATCGACTACCTGGCCCTTTTTCAGCTTGGATCTCTGGAAGGTTATCTCTGAGGATTTTACTGTGATCTTGTGAAGCGGCTTGTTCGCAGTAAAAGTAATATCTGTCATATTCTCTCCGACGTTCTTCTTTATTGAGAATGGCCGGTTGCGGAGTATTAGGAATACCAATACCAGTAACAGAAACAATACGAAGGATCCAATGCAAACCTGCAATATTAAGTCATTCATACAAATCCCAGACTCGATTTTGATTTCATAGACACTATTTTTATACCGAGACGTTTCAGTTTCCTGCGAAGCGGAGCGTCGTTGGTGCAGACTATGGCATCGTTCTCTTTTGCATATTCGAGAATCCAGTGATCGACGTGCAGACCGTTTTCTACAACCTCTATGGGGTTGTTGTCGATCAGCTTCAGCGCGAGGCGTGCTGCAACGCCGTCCTTCCCCTTGCCCTTCCCGATGTTTTTCAGTTCAGTGATGGTCCTTGATGAGATAACGAACTTATGGCTGATCTCGAGGAGGTACTCTATTTCCTTCATGATATTAATCTTGAATTGGAATGGTACTAACAGGAAATTTGTGTCTAAGATTACTGGTCTTGGAGGCATGGTTTAAATATCTACAGAGGTGGTTATAAGGTTTTCTGGGAGTTGTGGGAAAATATGTGTAAAAAGGAATATTTAAAAACATTATCAGTCCTAATAATATTAAAACTCGTGGGAGAGGGTGAAAAAACAAATGAGAACAAAAACTGTTAGAAATGGAAATATAAAGAATGCTTTTAGAAATACTGCGATTGCAGCTGCAATCATGGTATCGGCTGCCTGTGGAACCAGGAATGAAGAATCGCATGCTATACCGGGCGGCTCAGCCGGCCAGGCAGGATATGCAGGCGAAGCTGGCGTTGCTGGT
>JBNLBN010000037.1:0-6258 GCA_050303335.1 Candidatus Micrarchaeia archaeon | reverse complement strand
GATGCAGACAACATAGCGATCACTTCCACCAAGCAGAATGCCCAGCTCGTTATTGCAGCCTTGCAGTCTGCGGGCATCGATGTGCATCGGAAGGTGATTGCGGATTTCGAGGAAGCCAAGGCATTGGACAACAAGGTCGTTGTGATGGGCGGGACGATCCCGGGGATTACAACCGATACCGATGCTGTCCTTCTTGCAGAAGCCATGGGAGCAGGGAGGATAGTGAATATAAGCAATGTCGACGGGATATATGACAGCAATCCAAAGGAGAACAAGGATGCCAGGAAATTTGACAGGATGAAGTTCGACGAATTGATCGCACTTGCATCAAAAAGCGACAAGAGAAAGGCCGGGACGAATTTCGTATTCGACATGCTTGCATGCAAGCTGATTGCAAGGTCCGGACTGGAAGCGCACTTCATCAGCAACGAGATATCAGAAATAGAAAAAGCAATAGAAGGAAAAAAACATAACGGGACTGTTATTTCAGATGCTTAGCGACTTCCTTGTCCGGAAGTGTTATGCACTGCTTGGTTGATGTCGGGACATAGGAAATTTCCATGTTCTCGGCAATGAGCTTCTCTTCCTGCGTAGTCCTTAAAGCGTGGACAGCAAGGCTGATGGCCTCATCTACAGTCATTTTATCGTCATACTTCTTTTCAAGGATCTCATCGACTTCCTTCTTGTGGACCCCTATCGAATCGGCCTTGTAGGCTGTCATCGCACCGCTTGGCTCTGCCTCGAAGAGCTTAGGGCCTTCTGCATCCACACCTGCAATCAGGAGGGATACGCCGAATGGCCTGATGCCGCCGTACTGGGTATATACCTGCATCAGGTCGCAGACTCCCCTTGTTATTGTATCGACGGAGGGAGCCTCGTTGTATGTTATCCTGTGCTTCTGGGAGTCAACCCTTGCCATCTCGACAAGCCTTCTTGCATCAGCGATTAGGCCGGATGCCGTCACGCAGATATGCTCGTCCACTTCGAATATTTTCCTCAGTGAATCGGTTATGACCAGATTGGAATGGATAGACTTGAATGCTACAAGCGCCACGCCGTCCTTGGCAGTAATTCCTACTGCAGTCGCTCCTCTTTTTACTGCCTCTTTTGCATATTCAACCTGGAATAGACGTCCGTCAGGACTGAATACGGTAATTGCCCGGTCGTAAGCCTGGGGAGATACACCATACATAATTTACACCTTAGAGAATAGATAAGTGCTAAGAGATTTATAAACTTATTCACATGGACCGCAATTTGCCGATCCGCTTTTCTATTGGCGGATGGGTCGATCCCAGGAACCCGAGCTTGTGGGGAAACGGATTGGAAAAGAAGAGCGATGCCGTCGTGTCGTTAGCGGATTTTGTAGGTATTGATGCTGCCTTGATCTTCTCAAGTGCGGATGCAAGGCCTTCCGGATACCTGGTTATCCTTGCCCCGTTGGCATCCGCAAGGTATTCCCTTTCGCGCGAGATCGCGAACCGGACGAGCTGGGCGAAAATTGGTGCAAGGATTATGAAAACAAGGCCTATCAGGACCAGTGCGCCGCCATCCCTTTTCCTTCCTCCTCCAAAGAACATCATCCTCCAGACGAAGTCTCCCATCAATGCTATTGCCCCGATCATCACTATCGCGACCATTGAAAACCGGATGTCAAAATTGGCAACATGGGAGATCTCATGGGCTATTACGCCCTCCAGTTCCTGCCGGTTCATTATCTTGAGCAGGCCGGTTGTGACAGCAATGGCAGAATGTTCAGGATCGCGGCCTGTTGCAAAGGCGTTGGGGCTGGGGTCCTCTATCACATAAACCCTGGGCATAGGAATCTGGGAAGCAAGCGCCAGTCCCTCGACTGTATTGTAAAGGTAGGGATATTCCTTCTTAGAGGCGGGCTTGGCGCCCGTCATGGAGAGTATCACCTGGTCCCCCTTGTAGAAAACAGCTACCGTATATGTGACCAGGGCAATAAGTCCAAGTGTCGGGCCGCAAATGCCGAGGTCAAACATGTATGAAATAAAGAATACGGATGCAAGGAAGATTGAGAACATCACTGCCATCAGAATGGCTGAATTGCGCTTGTTCTGCTCTATTGCATCGAAGAAACTTGCCATCTAGAACTTCACTTTGACATTTTTTCTTTCCGTTTCATCCGTCTGGAAGTATTCCTTTGGCTTGAATCCGAAGAGATTCGCAAAGACATTGGACGGGAACATCTCGATGGCGTTGTCGTAAGAAAGGACGGAATCGTTGTAAGCAGTCCTCACGTATGAGATCTTGTTTTCCGTTCCCGCAAGTTCCTCCTGGAGCATCTTGAAGTTCTCGTTTGCCTGCAGTTTCGGGTAATTCTCTGAAACTGCGAAAAGGGACTTCAGCGCCTGGCTGATCATGTTGTTGGCCTGGGCCTTCTCCTCGACTGAACCTGTGACGAGCTGTGCCCTGTACTTGGTTATGTTCTCGAGCGTCTCTTTTTCGTGCTTGACATAGCCCTTGACCGTCTCGATAAGGTTCGGTATGAGGTCATATCTCCTTTTCAGCTGGACATCGATCTGCGACCACGAGTTCTCGACCCTGTTCCGAAGCTGAACGAGCCGGTTGTAGGTCATTACCGCATAAATAAGAGCAAGAATCGCTAATCCCCCGAGGCATAGTGCAATGATTTCGAACATGGAAATGAATTGGAAAATAAGATTTAATTAACAATGCCTTTCATGCGCTCGATGAATTCCGGATGATAGAGGCTTGATATTTCAAGGTGCTCGATGTCTAGGGGAGTAATCTTTTTGGCGATTGATCCGATGAGTCTTTTTCCATCCAAGACATATACGTACGCCAGGTTATAGTCATCAAGACCTATTTCATGGGAACTGTCATGCTGGAGGGTATAGCCCATTTGAATCACCTCATCACACGCCCTCCTGAAAAGATCATCCTGGCCGTTGCGGACTATTATCTCGCAGACTGTGTCCCCTCCGATGAAAAGCTTGTCTTTTGTTCCGAGAATCGAATCATATTTTGACTTTGCAGGATCCGGCACAATTAACCTTCTCCTGGCTGGCTCTCTGAGTTTAAACATAGGATATAATTATTATATAAACATTTAAAAACAATTTCTATAACTCGACATCATCGCTGAAGCGGAGCTTCTTGTTCTTTGACTTCAGACCGGAAACGATCGAGACTTCGCAATTGTAGCGCTTGCTAAGCTCCTTTATCAGCTCGATATTAGCCTTGTTGTTTTCTGCCTTTGATTTCAGGTGGATCTTTATCTTTCCGTTTTTCTTTATCTCGAACTTCTTGGAATTTGGAACAACAGAGACTTCAACTATCATAGGATTCACGCAGAATCTGCTTGATTTCCTCAACGCTCTTGTAGCCCGGATAGGTCTTGCCGTTTATTACAAGCGTGGGGTATTTTTTCACGGAATAGCTCTTCTTGAAAGCGTCCACTATGGGGCTTCCAAGCTCTCCGTCGAATGAGTACAGCTTGACAGGCACTTCCCCCCTAAGACCGTCCCTTGCCTCGAGGACCTGGATACCCTGTTCAGCGCACATTTCGCAGTCCTTGTTGGAGTAGAAGTGGATCAGGAGGACATTGTTGCTCCCGCAGATCTCGTTCACCTTCTTCGAAAGAAGGTATGATTCAGCCTGGAGGGCAAAGTATTCATTCTTCAGTTCCGGATCCTCCGCGCCTTTCTGGTCCTCCAGATAGCTTAGCTTGTGTCCTAGGATCTCCACCTGTTCGTCTATTGACTGGAGCTCGGATGAATATACCGGACAGAATGAGGATGAATTCCCTTCCATAAGCAGAAGCAGCTGCAGCGACGACACTTTCCCTGAAACTTCATTGACCTCGCTGGATAATGTCTCAAGATTCGAATTGTCGATCAGGGAACCCACGAAGACCCCGCTGATAAAGATCAGGGCTGATATGACGAACGCGGCCAGGTATATCGAATATGAAATTTTCCTCATTGGTTCACCACGAATAACCTTCCCTCCTGATCTCCTTCAAGACGAAGAGAAGGTTGTATCCTATCATAAGATACCAATAGAAAAAGATGAAAGAGATTATATATGGGATGCCGACCTTCTCGTTTCTGAAGCTTTTTACCGAAAGAAATGTGAATAGGACGCTTGTAAGGATTACAAAAATCCCTACGAACGTGAAGAGCCCTATGTTGAACCCAAGGACATCAGTCCAGATGTACTGTACATAATAGGGAGTGGTGAATATCGAGTGTATCATAAGTGCCAGTACCACGAAGAATGCAGTAATCGTTGCGAAATTGAGCGGTACGAAGTACATACCGAAGTCCCCGAAGTCCGGGCTTATCATGAACCTGTATTTCCAGTAGTTCCTGAAGCCGCCCCTCTGCCACCTGACCCTCTGCTTCAGGAGGTCGCCAATGTTGCCTGGCGGCTCGGTATAGACATCCGCCGTCATCGAACTCATTATCCTGAAGTTCTTGGACTGGATGCGGAGGGCGATCTCCTGGTCTTCGACCAGGTTGTGCTCATCAAAGAGGCCGACTTTTTTGAACACCTCGGCCCTGAATATTGAAAAAGGTCCGGGGGTCACGGGAACGGAATCGATGAACGAAAGGAGCTTCCTTGAGAAAAGTATCATGAGATATTCGACTCTCTGAAGTTCTTTGAGGGGGGACCCGCTCTCCTTGATTTTCACTGCCGGCGTTACTGCCATTACAAGCGGATCCTCGAAGAAGGGGAGGAGCTCGTTAATGGTATTCGGGGTGACGTAGGAGTCGGCATCCATGGTGACTATCACTTTCCCATTAGCCTTCCTGATGCCGTAATTAAGTGCCGCTCCCTTGCCGCCGTTCTTTTTCGTGAATACCCTGACTCTCGGTCCGGTGAAGTCCCTTGCAATCTTTGCAGTCTCATCGGTAGAGCCGTCGTCAACAACGATTATCTCGATTTTTTCCTTTGGATAATCGAGCTTCAGCAATGACTTGAGTGATTCCCTGATATACTCCCCTTCATTGTATGCAGGAAGTATTATCGAGATCAGCGGTTCCCAGTCGGTTTTTTGGGGAACCTTCAGGTAGTCGTTGCGATGCTTGAGAAATATAAGGATGAACACATTGACGACGAACAGCGAGAAAAATGCTATCAAGTAGTCTATGAACTCGACAATATCCATGTGCTACACTTAATTGAAAATATTTAAAGAAGAAGCAGTGAGCTTCCAAAGAGGAGCGACAGTATCATGCCGACCAGTATGAACGGGATGAAAGGGGGAAGCTTCGTAAACACGTATACTTCCTTTATCTTGGTCTCCTTGAGCCGCTCTATCTCTTGGGAGCTCAGGAGCCTTGGTATCTTGTACCTTTCGATCATGTCCTTGTTCATCATCTCAAGTGCAAGCACGTCTTCTGGTTCAAGCTGGCTTACGGGCATTGGTTCCGATAGGACCTGGTTAAGCGATTCCTTGAACATCAGGAAGAATATCGTGGCTGCAAGGAGGATGGTTATGAAAATGAAATAGACCGGAGAGAACAGGAATGAATTGACATAGATGTAGGCAAAGAGGAGGTACGGGATTATCATCAGCCCGTAGAGGATCTTTGGCTTTGCCTCGTTTTCATAGAGCTTGTACCCGAAGTATGCGAGTATGTACAGTGCAAATAGCACTCCAGAAAAGACTATTATAGAGAATATGAATGGTATGTTGAATTCCATGTTCGAAATCGACGGATGTATAGGCAGGAGCAGTATAATTGCCGCAACCACGATTACATCGGCACCGCCCAGCTGTCCTACGCGGTAGAAGAGGTATCCGATTGCCGAGAAGAAAACCGCGAGGCCGATTGAGAACCAGAAAAGGGTCTCCTCGAAGAATATCAGGTTGACGAGGAAAGCTATTCCAAGGAAGGCATAGAGTATCTCATCCGGTATGTTCTTGTTATTGTAAAGGTCATAATAGGCAGTGACGCCCACTCCGATAACTGCAATAAGGAGCCTGAAGATTTCGCCAGGCAACGTAATGGATCCGAAAAAAATGTCTTCCAACATAAGAATACCTCAAATGAAACAATATTAGGGAGAAGGCTTTATAAAGGGAAGTCTGTTCAGGAATGATCTGGAAAGCTCTATGTCCTCTTCTGGAATGCAACGGAGGGCAAGCAGGCCTGCAAGGAAGATTGAAAGCGATAAAACTGCAAGGGCAATGACCACTCCAAGGGTCTCGAAGCTCTGGTCCAGGGTGAAGAAACCTGAAATGAAATAGGTAATTGCAAA
>JBNLBN010000036.1:0-6842 GCA_050303335.1 Candidatus Micrarchaeia archaeon | reverse complement strand
ATATAGGCATCGCCCAGCCTGATAATGGGACAGCGATGAGCGAACTGGATGCGCTCAAGATCGCCTCAAGGATAGGCTATCCAGTGGTTGTCCGTCCGAGCTATGTCATTGCGGGCCGTGCAATGGAGATAGTCCACAACGAGAGCGACCTCAGGAAATACATGAACGAAGCAGTCGATGTCAGCGAGAAGAAGCCGGTGCTTATTGACAAGTATCTTGACAATGCCATCGAATGCGAGGTGGATGCCGTTTCAGACGGGAAAAGCGTCTTCATCGGAGGGATAATGGAGCACATAGAACCTGCAGGAATCCACAGCGGGGACGCAAACATAGTCCTTCCATCGATACGGCTCAATGAAAAAGACAAGAAGACTATCATTGAGTATACCAAAAAGCTTTCTGCCGGTCTTGGAATCATCGGCCTTGTCAATATCCAGTACGTAGTAAAGAACGGCACGGTGTACATACTCGAGGCGAATCCCCGGGCATCAAGGACTGTCCCGTTCGTTTCAAAGGCGATCGGAATCCCGCTTGCAAAGATAGCAGTGAACTCCATGCTCGGGAATCCGCTTCCGAAACTGAAATCCGGCATGAAGCATTATGCCGTAAAATCGATCGTGTTCCCGTTCCTCAAGCTTCTTGGAACCGATATCAAGCTCGGGCCGGAGATGAGGTCTACCGGGGAGACGATGGGCATCGGATCATCGTTTGAAATGGCGTACTACAAGGCCCTCATGGCTGCCGGCGTCCGTGTAGTAGATAAGAACAGGGCGGCGTTCATCTCCCTCAAGGATGAGGATAAGGACCAGGTGCAGAAGGTCTCGAAGCTTCTTACAGACCTTGGATTTTCGATCTACGGAACGCTCGGAACAGTAGGTTCAGTCTCCAATGCGATCGCAATTCCGAAAATCGGGCAGGGCCATCCTGATGTGGTGGAGCTGATAGAATCAGGTGATGTCAACCTTGTAATAAATACCCCGACAAGGGGAGGCCAGGCGAACACCGACGGATTCAAGATGAGGCGGGCAAGCATCCAGAAGGGCATACCGTGCATCACGAACATCAACACTGCTTACGAACTTTTGAAAGCTGTAAAGACCATAAAAAAGCTTGAAGTCCGCGAGTTCGACAAATACTAGATGAAGTAAAGTATCGTCGGCCCGATTATTGCACCCATCAGAGTGACCCGTTCCACGTCCATCCTTATTGCAAGGTAACCAATGATCGAGGCTGCAACGAGTACCGCTATCCCCCAGGGGCCGTCTATAACAAAGGAAATGGCAACAAGGTATATCCCAAGGATAATGTTGAATCCAGAAAAATCCAGGCTGGAAAGAAGCGCGATTTTTTTCCTGAAAACATAAATCAATGATACCGTGACCGCCAGGCTGAACGCAGTCAGCGCGAGAATCAGAACCATGTTGTTTTCAATGTCCATCAAACTGGCAAGGGCCTCTGTCCCCCCGTTTCTGGATCTTCCTATGCTTGATGAAGTGGCATATGAGAAAATGCTCTGGCTGACTGAAATGGAACTTACGGCCGATAGGAATGAGAGGCTGTTCATCCTCATGACAATCGCAAGGAACGCCGCCACCTGCGAGGGCGATCCGATTCCTGGAATCAGGTCGGAAAGGAACCCGAGGACCACCCCTGCTGCAACGAACCTGAACCCAAACCCAGGTTCACCGTCGTCCTGATCCTTTACCGATCCGTTCCTGTAGATTATTATTGCTGGTATTGCGAACAGCCCTGTAAAAAGCGGGAGGAAGGGATCAGGTGCGCTGCTTCCAAGAGCGAAGTATCCTATGATCGCTGCCATCAGGAATGCGATCGCTGATCTTGCAGGATGCCTTCCCCTGATCAACAACACGACTGTCAAAGCCGGAAGGATCAGGCCCATGTGCGGGGATATCAGGCCGAAGACGATAGGAAAGACATCCAGTGAAACATGGAATAGCGCAACAGATGCAAGCGCTGCAAAAACACAGGACATGAGTATTGTCTTCAATGCAACAAGGCCCATCCCCTCCTTTGCCATCCTGTGTCCCGGAAGCATGGCAACAACAGTCCCTGCCTCGGGTATCCCGAAAAACAGTGCAGGTATGAATGAAGTCACAAGGTTGGCAGGAATCAGAGTTATGATAATTACCGACAATGCATTATCATCGATACCAAGTGCAGAAAGGACCGAAATTACTGTGTTGGAATGAAGGCCTGGCACCAGTCCGCTTAATATCCCAAGAATAATACCTATCAATTCATCCAATGGAAACTCCCTTCACCTGTATGTGCGGCCCACCATCACTTACAGGCACAGATTGTCCGAACTTTCCGCAGATTCCGGGCGAGGTCCCGAAATCATCTGCAACCATACTGACCTTTTCCATGGTCTCGAGTATGCTGCCGCTAATTGTCACATCACGCATGAGCTTTTTCTTTTCCCCACGTTTTATCTCCCATGCCTCTTCAGCCTTGAACATGAATCCTCCCGAGAAGGTATCCACGCTTCCACCCTTCATCCCCTTGAGGTATATCCCGTCCATATCAAAGACATCATCAACAGATGAATTTCCCGGCTTGAAATAAGTGTTGCTCATTCTTACTATCGGGACCTGTGAATAGCCCTCTGCTCTTGCATGGCCGTTCGGCTCGATTCCCAGATCAGCAGAGCTTTCAAGCGAATTGAGGTAGCCGCACAATCTGCCCTGTTCGATCAGCGTGGTTTTTTTTGCAGCGACCCCCTCCTCGTCATACACATAATGGCCGAAATCCCTTGCTGTCGGATCGTCATAGATTGTAACAAGCTCATTCCCTACCTTTTTGCCTATCTTCCCTTTCAGAACGGATTCGCCGTCCGAAACAGAATCCCCCTCACATGCATGCCCGACTGCCTCGTGCGTGAAAACACCCGTCATCTCAGGGTCCAGGATTACGTCGAAACGCCCCTTGGGTGGCGGATGGGCATCAAGTAGCATCAATGCCTTTTCCTTGGATGTTATTGCCGTTTTTGTGATATCAAGGTCATGGAAGCCGGATCTCGACCACGTCCTTTCGCTTCCCCTCTGGATTGTCATGGGCGATTTGGAGACCGATGAGCATGAAAGATATGCATATCCGGTTTCCTGTATGATTTCTGCCCCCTGCGAGTTGTAGAATTCGCTCCTTGTTATTATGTCCGTACACGAGATGATCCTTGCGGTGATGCCCTTTGCGTCCATAAGTTTCGATCCTGCAAGAAGGTCCCTAACCTGCTCCTCCGGATCGGCTTCTATGAATTTCTCTACTATCTCCTTTTTCACAGGCTTTGGGGGCTCGATCCTGCATTTTCCTTTTTCAAGCCTTGCCAGCCTTTCGGCTTTTTTCAGAAGTTCCTCCCTCGGGCCTGTTCCTGAAGCGAATCCCCACGATCCGTCCAGAAGTACCCGTACTGCCATCCCTTCGTTGTTTCCGGTAGTGTGGTTCACTTCTGAATTCTTTATCGATACTATCGATTCATAGCTCTTTTCGATCCGCACTTCTGCGTAATCGTAGTCTTCAAGTCTCATAGGCTGCCAGCTTTTTTCGCATACTCAATTACTGTCTTTTTGTCGTCCCGGTTCTGGACAAGCCCGCAGAATACGTGGTCCTTGATCGGGACCATGACCATTATAAGTCCGTTGAAAGCGATCTCCATCTCCCTTGCCTGGTCGTCGCTTTTCTGCATCATCGATTCGGCAGTGCTTGCGACAAGCTTTATCAGGTTGGCATCCACATCCTTGAGCGCTATCGTAGTTGCAACCGCAACTCCGTCAGAGCGGATTACCGCGCCTGCAATCCCCTTCGCTTTCATCTCTTCAAGTATCTCCATCATACAATCACGATCCCTCCAGGCCCGACTCTTATCGGCAATGCCATATCCACATCCGGTACTTTTAAAGACATCTTACCGCCGCTGTCGATCAGGCTGTAGCTGTCATCCATACCATGCTCAATAAGGCTGATTAGTTGCTTGTCATGGACCCCCTCGTCAACGAGATATACTGTTGTTGCCCCGGCATTCTTAAGCCTGCCGGAGACGACGGAAAGGAACTTCTTGATCGAGTCCTTGGAATTGTAGAGAACGAATGTCGAGAGCGTATCGAAGACCACCCTCATCCTCTTCCCCTCGCTCTCCTTCATCGCATCATTCAATGCAAGCGAGATGTCATTGAGGGCGCTTGGTCCTGATACAACCGTGATCTTCTCAGTATTTAGCGGATTGCTGTTTCCAAGAGTCGAGCTGTAGCAGTCTATGAACTTGACATTCCCGAGATCTATTCCCATATTCCCGGCTTTGCTGAGGATGTCGGCTGGCGACGAGTTTCCGCAGATAATGTAGGAATTCTCATCTTTTGCCGCCGATGCAAAGTGATATCCAAAGGCGGCCTTCTCGTTTCCGCTTGGACCTATCAATAAGAAATTGCCCGGATTCGGGTACCCCCCATCCATTATAAGATCTAGATCGCTGATCCCTGTTGAAATTCTCATGAGCAGAATAAGTAAAAGAAAAGTTAAAAAGATAAAGGAAATTATCACTCAATCGTGAAGTTGCATCCACCAGTGCTTGTTGTGTTGAGCACTGTAGCAAGAATCCATGGCACGAGCAGGTAGATCAAAGCACCGATAACGGCACCTGTAATCATTGCTGTTGCCCAGACGGATGCTCTTGCCCTTGTTTCAGCACCCATGATCTGACCGACTGCGTATATCGTACCGGCCAATACAATCATCAATATAATTCCGATACCCAATATCTGAAGTGCAAGTTCGCACATGTCAGTCAACGCTGTAACAATTGATTCTCCACCACCTGCGAATACAAGCGGGAGGAAGTTCAAAACTATTGCAATTGTCAGGACATATCGTCCTAGTTCTTTTGCCTTGTTCATAACATTGAATATATCCATTAGTTCACCTTTTGATTCTTCTCTGTCAAATAATCTTTAAAAAGGTTCCTCTAGGTGTTAAACAATGATCCTGGCTTCATTTTCCCGTATTTTTCGAGCAATTTGCTTATCAGCCTCTCCACAGCATAAATGATGAAAATCGATGCAACAGCCACCCCAACCGATTCGACGGCCCCCAATCCGATCGGGAACCTGCCCGTCTGGAATATTGCATAGAACGTAATGGGGATCAATATGATGTACCACATGATGATCCAGTACCTGAAAGGCCTTTTTCCCATCTCCTCCAAAATTCCGTTCCTGGCCCTTGATGCTGCCATGAAGAGCACCAGGGACAAAACTATTGACAATGCCATGAACGAGGGGCTCGCCTCCATCTTGTACGGCGGGATGATCAATAGGAGGGCCCCTGTTACGATGATCCAGAATCCGAGCAGGTACTTCAGGTTGGAGAGATTCCGTCCTGCAACCGCTCCTGCAAGCATAACGGGCAGGTAGAACGGGGCGGCGCCGTAACCTCCAAGGTAATCATCCGAAAGGAAGTCTGTGAAGAAGTATGATGCGAGCAGAACAAGGCATACTGCGAGTATGGTCCTGTCACCGAACCGAAGAAGGAAAATCGTTGGTATGAACAGGACCAGCGAAAGCATCACCTCGTCCATACCAAAGAGCGCCCCCACTGAAAAAGGCGTGATGAAGAAGGAGAATAAAAGAAGCTTCCCGATCCTCTCTGCTGCATCGAGATGGAAGTTTTTCATGTGCTTTTTTGTGAAAAAGAACATGGACATTCCAGATGCGAAAAGGAACATCGGGAGGACAAGATCCCCGAAATGCAGTGATTTCTCGACATTATGCTGCAGCAGGTCCGGCAGGCTGTCCCCGAGCCTGACTATGATCGAAAAGAAAATCATAAGGAGTATGCTGATGCCCCTGAAGAAATCAATTTCCCTAATCCTCATCAAGCTAAGTATGCATGAAAACAATAAAAATAGAACAATCCACATCAAAACCACATGAAAATATCCTACAACAAGTCCGTCCATGAGAATGCGGCATATTACTATGATCTTGCAAAGAAGACCCGGGAGAAGATAAAAGGGCTTGAAGAGGCGATCGAGCAGACGAAAAAGGAGATCAGGGACCACAAGCCCAAGGAAAAGAAAGTGAAGATCAAGAGGGAAAAGGAGTGGTTCGAGAAATTCAACTACAGCTATACTAGTTCAGGACGGCTGATCATCGGGGGCAGGAATTCGCAGCAGAATGACATGGTGGTAACAAAATACATGGAAAAGGACGATCTTTTCTTCCATGCCGACATCCAGGGAGGATCCGTAGTTGTACTGAAGGACGGCACGAATTGTGATGAACCCGAATTGAATGAAGCAGCCCAGTTTGCAGCATCGTTTTCAAAGGCCTGGGTCAACGGCAATGCTTCTGTTGATGTCTATTCTGTCCGGAAGGAGCAGCTGTCAAAGAGCGAATCCGGAGGCTTTGTTCCCCAGGGTGCATTCGCAATCCACGGAGAAAGAAGCTGGTACAGGGGTACAAGGCTGGAACTGAAAATCGGCCTGACTGAAGGTAAGGTTATCATAATGCCAAACATATCCCCGAAAAAACTTGATAAGGAACTAAAGCTCGTTCCATCAAAATCCGGAAAAGGCAAGGGAAGCCTTGCAAAATCGCTTTCAAAAAGGTTCGAATGCCACCCGGATGAACTGCTTGAAGTTTTACCTAATGGAAATGTTCTTGCTATTTGTTACGAAGCTAGAACTCCTGAAGAATCCATTGCTGCAGGAAGAGATCCAGGTCGTGTTTTAAAAGCTGGACTTTGGATTGATAAAATTATTGAAATCAAACCTATCAGACCCAATGGTGGGGAGATTGTTTGGGAATGGGATATGTGGGACCACCTTATTC
>JBNLBN010000035.1:0-7355 GCA_050303335.1 Candidatus Micrarchaeia archaeon | reverse complement strand
CCCACACCACCGAGCACGGCTATACCGAAGCCTATGTCCCCTATATGGTCAATGCCGACAGCCTGCGCGGCACCGGGCAACTGCCGAAGTTCGAGGAAGACCTGTTCAAGACCAGCAGCGACCCGGATTACTACCTGATCCCGACAGCCGAGGTGCCAGTTACAAATCTCTATTCCAACGAGGTCCTTGAAGAAAAGGACCTTCCGATCAAGCACTGCTCCTTCACGCCATGCTTCCGTAGGGAGGCAGGAGAATACGGCCGCGATATAAAGGGACTTATCAGGCAGCACCAGTTCGACAAGGTCGAACTAGTCAAGTTCACAAAGCCGGAAGAGAGCTACAAGGAGCTCGAGATGCTCCGCAAGGATGCCGAGCGGATTCTCGAACTGCTCGAACTTCCCTACCAGGTGATCGAGCTCTGTACGGGTGATCTGGGTTTCGCTGCGGCAAAGACCTATGACCTCGAGGTATGGGTTCCGTCACAGAAAAAATACAGGGAAATCTCATCATGTTCCAACTTCACTGATTTCCAGGCAAGGAGGGCGAACATAAAATTCAGGAGGGACGGAAAGCTTGAATTCGTGCATACTCTTAACGGCAGTTCTCTTGCAGTGGGAAGGACCCTTATTGCAATTGTCGAGAATTACCAGGAAGAGGACAGGATAATCATACCGAAAGTCCTTCGCGACTTTATGGGAATGGACGAAATCAGGATTTGATCTTCCTTGCTGAAATCACTGTGGTGAACTCACCGAGTTCCCCGGCCACCTTCCTTGAAGGGTATGACTTGCGCACACTTCTTGGGAGTCTTGCGAAATTAGTGTGCTTCTTCATTTCATCAATATCCGTCTGGAATCTGCACCGCTCGAGCTTGTGGATGCGGTCTCCTAGCGATTCATGCGCCTCGAGGAAGAAAAGCCTCGATTCAGAAGGTATGTCCCTGAATCTCCTCATTATCATTTGTTCAAAGCGGACCATCTCGTAGTTGGCTTCCTTCTGGTCCGGGTCGAGCTTCTCCTCGAGCCTCTTGACATCGTCGTCCCTGATTCCGAACCTTGATTTGAATGCTTCTATCCTTTCGGTATCCATTCCAAGGCCCTTGAATATCGGGACTATGAATCCGGGGTGCTTCCAGACTGTTGTGAACCAGTCCCCTATTATCAGGGCTCCGTCATCGACTATCTTCCTGTGGAGGTTTTTGAAATGCGTCGTAAAGCTCATGTGGTGGAATACAGCATTAGAGTAGACGGCATCGAACAGGGAATCGCGGACCATCGGAAGATGGTTGTAATCGTCAGATTTTACAAGGGTCAGTCCAATGCTCTTCCCATACGGGTGGTTACCTATGTTTTTCTCGGCAACGGCCAGCCTCTGTATGGAAGGTTCAACCAGATAGAAATGTGTCGCCCTTGCGGTTTCCCCCTCATCCCTCCTCTCAAGTTCATCAAGCACTGCGATGGTGGTGTCTCCTGCGCCTGCCCCTACGTCGCAAACAACGGCGTTTTTCCGGGCAAGTACAATCTGGGGCAGTATGTCGGCAACGCTCTGTGCAAGAGTGGTATTGAGTTTCAGGTTTCCGTTGGTGAGTCCGGCATCCTGGACTGCAAGCTCTATCGCCTCGTTGCTTGCACGTGTGCCCCGCTCCCATTCCTCAAGATAGCTGGTCCTTGATCTGTTAAGCAGCCATTCGGTATTTTCAGGAGTGATATCTATTCCCCAGTTGGAATAATACTGGCTTGCGATCCTGAAGATGCTTCCAGGCTGGTATTCGAGCATGCTGCATATCTCCTGCAGGTCCCGATCGAGCTTTTCCAAATCAGATATCTCCCTCAACAGAACCATCTGATCACTTCTTTAGCGCAAAATGAACAGCCGCTCTGTCTACGTCTCTCATCATTTTCCTTGTAGGATTGATCATTGACCTAGGAAATGCCCTGCGTATATCATCCGCATCCAGGCTGAATCCGCACTGTGTCAGTGCGGCCCTTCTTTCCCGCGAAGTGTCGTATGCCCCAAGGAAGTAGACCCTGGGAGGCCTTGCGCTTCGCGCCTCGATTTCAGGCATTTTCCTCCACACTTCTATCCAGTGCGCACCGTGGTGGGCAAGGGAATTCATCTCATCTATCATGAGGCTCGTCTGTGTATTCAATCCAAGAAGCTTTCCGAAAATGTCCCTCATCTTTTCAAGCCTTTTCCTGTCCACGTTCATTGCCTGGAGCAATTCGAACGTGTATAATGGCCTGTTTGCGAATATTGAATGCCAATCTCCTGATACCAATGCCCCGCCGCTCCTGATCGATCCTGAAAGCAGCTCGAAATACTCCGTCTTGAAGGACTTCTTGCTGAAATGGCATAAGCTTGCAACTATGTCGAATTTTTCCTTTCCTGCAAACTTTAGGAACATCTCATCGTCTATAGGATAGGTCCTCGTATCAACAGAATCCAGCATCTTGGCCGGGGTATCGGCCAGTTTCTTCTGCGAGAGGTCTACAAGGTGCAGCTTGACCCGGTCCATTCTCGTTTTCAGCTCGTCATCTGTCAGCATCCCGTAGTATATCATGTCTGCAAGGCTTCCCCTGCTCGATGGTATCACTGCGATATTTATCTCTTCATGATCCATCATCGATCTCATGGCCTCAACTACGCCTTTTGCAATGTCAATGGTCATCCTTTCCTTGTGCTGGAGGTTTGTTGCAGTCCTTTCGATGCGCTCGATCTTCCCGTCATCCTCCTTCTCGCGTGCATCCTTCTTCCGGTAGCCCTGGGAGATTTTTTTCAATTCGTCCCTGTTCTCATCCGTTATCTTGATTCCCCAATCCTTGTAATGGCTGCTTGGGACCCTTAGGACGCTTCCGGTCCTCACAGTAAGCCCTTTAGTGACTTCCCAAAATTCCTGATCCAGCCTTTGAATGTCCTCAATTGAACTGACAGGATCAAAATCAATCGCGATCCCATTCGGAGGAGAACTTGGCCTCACTGGGGTTTTGTTATCGGTCCTCGTCATTTTCCCACCACATATTTATTTATTCGCTAACTTTTAATAAAGGATAGCTTAAATTTACCTTTCGATAATTACTATTCCATGACGTATTTTCTTGAAAAGAACGGCATCAAATTTTCATCAGACAGCAAGTTCATATATGCCCATGCAGGGTCCGACAAGATCAAGCTGGCGCTTTTCGACGGACACTTCTACAAGTTGAAACTCTACAAGGATGTTCCTGTCCTAGAGATTGACGGCCTGCGCATGCATCTTGTCCGGGATTTCAAGAGCCCTCTCGACTATTCGAAGGAAGTGGTCAAAAAGCTCAAGATCAAGGAAGGCCTCGTATTCGACAGCTGCATGGGCCTTGGATACACAGCAATCGAAGCCTCGAAAAAGGCGAAAGTGATAACCTGCGAGATAAGCAAGGCAGTGATAACGCTTGCCCAGTGGAACCCCTTTTCAGACAAGCTTTTTTCCGACAAAAATATAATTGTGATGAATTCGAGCGCGATGGACCAGATAAAGGAATTCAAGTCCGGCATGTTCTCGGCTATAATCCACGATCCGCCAAGGTTCTCACATGCTCCGGAACTCTATTCCAGGGAATTCTATGATGAAATGCACCGTGTATCGAAAAAGAATGCGCGTATTTTCCATTATGTCGGATCAGTAGGCAAGGGCAGGGGAAGGTCTATAGAAAAAGAAGTTGAAGCAAGGCTTCGCGAGGCGGGCTTCAGGAATTTTGAATACGACAAAAAAGTGCAGGGAATCTATTTCTCGAAATGAACAGTGTAGCCGTCCGGCGTGGTCCTCACATTTGCATCGAACCTTCCGAAGCTCTGTACGCTGCTGAATTCCGCGAATCCTCCTGTGATCTCATGGACAGCATCCCTTCCTGCATGGCCGAGGACTATAAGATCCCCTCCTCTCATGCAGAGTCCTGTGAAATCACCTGAACTCCCCTCGATTATGGTGGTTCCCCCGCTTTTCCAAGCGGCTGCCCCGTAATCAGTGTCGTCCTTGAATGTAAGTTCTCCCCCGATCTGCTCCTTTCCTGCATGCGGTCCGCAATTTCCTACGATCGTTACCCTGGATGTTGCCCTGAAACCTATGAGGCTCGGCCTTCCAAGATCCCTGACGTCTATAATGTATTCCGCCTCGTCGCCGTGGTTCAGAAGGGCTGATATGAAAAGTCCGGTCTTCCTGTCGTTTGATCCTGCGATCTTTGTTATGAATCCGGAAATGTCGATGCTGTCGTAGTCCACAGTCTTTGCAAGTTCACAGGCATCCCTGTAGCATTGCTCCGTGTTCCTGAATTCAAGGGAATCCCACAATTTGACAAGATCTTCGGAAGCGTTCCTCTTGACATTTGCGACTATGGTCGGTTCGCTTGGCCGCACGCTCTTCCTTTTTGTAAGGAGTGCAAGGTCCGTTACCTCCTCCTTGGTGAGTGGCTTCAGGTACCAGGTGTTATGGTCATCACCGAAACTGACGATTTCACTCTCAATCCTGAGTTTCCCGATGATCCGCTGGTCCTCGGCAAGCTTCATCGGCTCTATTGTTGTTATGAGGTAATACTTGCTCATTTCGTATGTCTTTTCAGTATTGACCTTAAGAAGCAATGCATCGTATTCTCCGCTATGGCCCTGGATCCTGAGGCTTTTGCATTTCTCGATCCTCAGCGCAAGCTGGTCAAGAAGCTTCTTGTAACCTCCGTTGGTTCTGCAGCACCTGATCATTGACTTGAGAAGATCAGGGTTTTCGACCTTGATAAGGTCGGATATGTCGTTAATCGTGATTATCCCATCTGGCGCCTGCAAAGCTAACGGAAGCCGCCTTCTCCCAGATCGACCTGGGCCATTCGTAACTCTTTGTATATGTTGCATGTTCGCACCTAAACAAACACATTTTGCATGAGAGTGTTTAAAAATGTGTGTTTATGTCCACCCGGTTACCTTTCCGGAACTGTAATGAGCCAATTAGATTTATAAATATTTGCCAAAAGTGTGTTAAAATAAGAATAAAAAAGGTAAAAAAATTATTCAGTGAAGAAAGCGACGGTCGGAGGCTCCGGCTGCTCGCCTTTCCTTTCCCTGATCTGCCTTACAATTTTTCCCAGCATGTCGTTTGGCACATAGTGGTATCCGGCATATTCCTGATACCAGATGGCCCTTCCCTGGGTAACTCCACGAAGGTCATTTGCAAAACCGAACATCTCGGCAACAGGAAGCAGGGTGTTGATTGTTGCATTCTCCCCTTCCTGCTCCATTCCTTCCAGGGTTCCTCTCCTTCCGTTCGTCATGTTGATGACGTCTCCGGCATATTCGCCGAGGGTGTTGATGAGGACCTTCTGCTTGGGTTCAAGCAATGTGGTTTTTGCAAGGAGCATGCATGCATAAATCGGCCGTTTTACCGTTGGTATCATCTGTGCAGGTCCCCTGTGGATATTATCCTCGTGCAGGGTCGCATCGACAAGCTTGATCATCACTCCCGTGACCTTCTCCTTTGCAAGCGGCCCCTGGTCCATTGCCTCCCTGAATCCCTGGACAACCAGCTCTTCGATTTCATTGAGGTACTGGATACCCTTTGTAGCGTTGATGAGGATGTTGCCCTGGTAGATGTCGTATATCTTCCTTGCCTCGTCCCTGTCCATGCCAAGTTCTATCAGCTTTTCCGTGATCTCCTTGGTCTTCGGCTTTCCGTCAGGAATGGTTCCTTCTGTCATTGCCTTCTGGATCTCCTCAGGGACCGGCTCGGCAGTGAATTTCAGCCTGTTGTGCTTATTGGGCGATTTGCCCTCCACAACGGAACTCCTTCCCTGGATCGTTTCCTGGTAGAGGACGATCGGAGGCGAGGTGATGATCGGGATCTTCTTCTCGTTCCTGATCTTGTATTCGATGATCTCAAGGTGGAGCTCACCGTTTCCTGATATAAGGTGCTCTCCTGTGTTCTGGTTGAGGTGGACCTTGATGGTCGGATCCTCCTTGGAGATTCCCCTCAGTGCCTCGATCAGTTTCGGCAGGTCCTTCTGCTCTTTTACTTCGACAGATTTCGTGATGACCGGCTCGGAATAGTGCTTGATCTGCTCGAACGGCTCGATCTGCCTTGCCGATACTGTCTCACCGACATAGACGTCCTTGAGCCCTACGATCGCGCCGATGTTTCCTGCAATGACTCTTTCTGCTGAAACCCTGTCCGGTCCCATGAAGATCCCGACCTGCTGGATCTTTGCCGACTTCTTGAGCGATGCGATGTAAAGTTCCATTCCTTTTTCGACCTTTCCGGAAAAGAGCCTTACGACAGCGACTTCCCCGGCATGTTCGTCATAGACGACACCGAAGACGACACCGACCGGCTTTCCATTGGGATCGCAGGCAAGCATGGTCTTTCCTTCCTCGGATTCTAGGTCCCCGTTCCTCCAGAGGACCGGAATCCTGTACGGCTGGGCATGCTTGGGGCTTGGAAGGTGCTTAATCACCATCTCCAGAAGCACTTCGTCCAGCGGGCTCTTCTCGACGAGATATTTGTGGTCCTCGGCCCTGCACTTGTCATAGAGCTCCTTGAATGAGATATTGTTCTTCTTCATCGATGATATGGAGAGCGCCCATTTGTTGAAGGCCGTACCGAAAGCGACGTTGCCTTTTTCCACCTTGATGGTCCATTCCTCCTTCTTGTCCGGGGGTGCGTTCTGATCTATGATCTTGTTGACGTGGGTGATGACCTTGATGAATTTCTCCTGCATCTGGTTGGAGTCGAGCTTAAGTTCGTTTATCAGCCTGTCGATCTTGTTGATGAAAAGTACCGGCTTGGCCCTCTCCTTGAGTGCCTGCCTGAGGTTTGTCTCGGTCTGGGGCATTACACCCTCGACCGCATCGACTACGAGGCATACACCGTCGACAGCCCTCATTGCACGGACCACGTGGAAACCGAAGTCAACGTGTCCCGGTGTGTCGATAAGGTTGATCAGGTGGTCAACACCCTCATACTTGAAACCGAGCGAGATATTTGCGGATTTGATCGTGATACCACGTGCAGCTTCCTGCTCATCGAAATCCATCACCCTCTGCTCTCCTGCAAGCTCCTTGCTGATAAGGCCAGCTCTTGCCACAAGGCTGTCTGTCAGCGTGGTCTTGCCATGATCAACATGGGCAACGATAGCTACGTTCCTGATATTCTCTGATTTGTCCATCAGTTTCTGGACTTCTTCTACTACCAATTCTTTTCTTGCCATTAAAAATACCTCTATAATTAGTCAATCAAGTACGTAATAGGAAATAAATATAAATCTCATCTTTTTTGGTGTTACACATTATTTCCATTCTTGTAATTATTTCATCGCCACTCCCGTTTTCCACAACATTGGTTTATA
>JBNLBN010000034.1:0-8864 GCA_050303335.1 Candidatus Micrarchaeia archaeon | reverse complement strand
TGGCTTCTCAATTGTTTCTTCTGGAACTTCCTCTTCTGTCATTTCCCTTCACCTTTCATTACGAGCTTGATTTTTCCTGTTCCTACCGGAACGGTCTGACCTACAATAATATTCTCAGTTACTCCTATAAGTTTTTCTTCCTCTGCAAATGCACTTGCGTTTATGAGGTGCTTGATTGTTTCCTCGAAAGCCGCTCTTCCGAGCACCCCGACCTTCTCTCCTGAGAGGCCGTGCCTTCCGATCGACTTAATCTCGCCATCATAGGTCATTGCATCTGCTATGAGCATTATGTGCCTGATATCAACAAAGAGCCCCTGCATGTCCATGACATCCTTGATCTCGCTGACTATCGCGTTCCTTGCAGCCTCGATGCCGAAAACCCTCTCGATTTCCTTGACGTTGTTGGTGTACACCCTCTTTGGATCCACTGCCGGATGCTCGCTTGCACCGATTATGTTGAAGCCTGCTGCCCTGATGAAATACTCGTCACCCTTGATGACTACGGCCTTGGATATTCCGGATACTCCGCGCACAATCGTGTCCTTGATTTTCTGCGTGAGCTTCCTGACCGCCTTTGCTGTCATCTGCTTCTCCTTCTTCTTGTCCTTCTTGCTCGGCTTGATCACTATGTTGTGCCCGTCTATCTTCGGGTCCTCGCTGAAGGATTCGACCGCTTTCTTCAGGAGCGAGAATGTTATTCCCTGGGCCTTTGCATCCTTTTCCTTGAACGAGATCGTGATTGAGAGCTTCTCCAGGTCATCTTCGACATCCGCAACATCCGACACGAAAACGGAGGCGATTTCCTTCGCCACTTTCTCGGCCTCGGTCCTGCTCCGGGAATATGTGCTCTTGAGGTATATGTCGATGATGGGCTTCTTGGGCTCCTTCTTCGCATCCACAAGCTCGATCAGCCTTGGAAGACCTGTGGGCACGTGCTCTGCGACACCGGCATAGTGGAAGGTACGCATTGTCATCTGGGTACCAGGTTCGCCAATGCTCTGTGCACTGATCACACCGACGGCTTCATAAGGGGGGATTGTAATTTTCTTCTTCATAATATCACCTATGCAGTATCAACATCATCCTGCTTCGATCCCTCAACGATCTCGGTTGTGGACGAATACATCGGATCCTTTCCGTCACCGCCGTATATGAACTGGACGACGCTCATGTCAGCATTCCTCACTGTCATGTCCTCTGAAACCACAAGGTCCTGCAATGCGTTTATGAGTCTCCTCTGCATGTAACCTGACCTTGCTGTACGGATAGCTGTGTTGACAAGAGCTTCACGACCACCCATAGCAGTCTCAAGGAATTCATAGGGTGTAAGTCCCTTCTGGAATGATGAATATACGAAACCCCTTTCGGCGCCTGTGAGGGCTCCTTTCTTGAAGTACGGCAGAAGCCTCTTCCTGTATCCTCTTGCAAGCCTCTTCGACCGGACGGTCTGCTGGGCAACAAGAGCGGACATCTGGATGGCATTCAGGAGCGAACCTCTCGCACCGATCTTGGCCATGATAACTGACGGGTTATCCCTTCCAAGGTCGGTCTCAACGATCTTTCCGACATCGATCCTGGCCTTGGTGGTAGATTCCATTATCAGGCCTTCAAGTGTTTCCTGGAGGGTCATACCCGGAGACCTTTCAAGCGACTTGTTCTTGAACTGCATGATGAGGTTGTCCACATCGCGGTTCATCTTCGAGATGATCTCGTTGACCTTCTCGACACCCTTCTGGGATATCGTATAGTCCTTTAATGATACTGACAATCCGTGGACCGAAAGCGCCTCAAGCGCCAACACTGTTGCAGAATCAATGAAATTCCTTGTGAATTCAGGGCCGTGCTTTATGAATATCTGCTCGAGAAGCTCTCCTTCCATTGCCTTGCTTTCTACTGCCCCCTTCTGGAGGACGCCGTTCTTGATGACGATCTCGTCTCCGAGCTTTGATATTACCTTGATGCTAACATCCTTTGGAAGGAGCTGTGAGAAGAGATGCTTTCCTGAATACATGCCTCCCTTCACATCGGATTTGGGAAGCTCATGTATGCCCACCATGTAGAGGAGGTTCGATGCCTCGTCCCTTGTGAACACAGAATTGTCATGGGTCAGGAAGTAAAGCCCTGAAACATGGTCTTCCTGCGGCTTGATTATTGCATGTCCGTGCCTGGGCGAGAGAAGCTGCTTCTCGACCTTCGCAAGATACCTTGCTTCTGCCTGCGCTTCTTCGGTCTGCAGTATGTGGAGATTCATCTCGTCTCCATCGAAATCTGCGTTGTAAGGCGAGACCACCACCGGATTGAGCCTGAATGTCTTTCCTGGCATTACACGGACTTCATGTGCCATCATGGAAATCCTGTGGAGTGAAGGCTGCCTGTTGAACAGTGCAATGTCTCCATCCATGATCTGCCTTTCGATCGTAGATCCCACTTTGAGCGCCTCGGCCTGCTCCTTTCGCACTTCATCTGTGTCTCCGACCTTGATCCTCCTTGCGTCCGGCCTGATTATATAGACCGCCCTCGGATAATCCGGTGAAAGTATGAGTGTCTTTGCATAATCGACATTCCATTCCGTTACCTTCAGCGGCACTGTAAGCTCGTTTGCGATCGTCTGCGGAACGCCGACCTCGTCAAGCCTGAGCCTCGGATCGGGGGATATGACTGTTCTTGCTGAGAAGTTGACACGCTTTCCTGATAGGTTGTACCTGAATCTTCCCTCTTTTCCCTTGAGCCTCTGGGCAAGGGTCTTGAGCGGCCTTCCGGACCTGTGCCTTGCAGGAGGAATGTTTGCTGTCTCGTTATCGAAGTAAGTGGTTACGTGGTACTGGAGAAGCTCCCAGAGATCCTCTATGATCAGCTGCGGCGCGCCTGCGTTGATGTTCGCCTCAAGCTTCTGGTTGATACGGATTACGTCTACGAGCTTGTGCGTAAGGTCGTCTTCGGACCTTTCACCCGTTTCAAGTGTGATCGAAGGCCTGACGTTTACGGGCGGAACGGGCAATGCGGTTACGATCATCCATTCCGGCCTGGTATAGAGCGGATCGAAACCGAGTTCTCGAAGATCCCCATCGCTCAATGCAGCAAACCAGTCCCTGATGTCATTTGGAAGGAGCATGTCCTTGTCCTTCATGAAAGTGGTAGGTTTGATGAGCTTGATTTCAGGCACTTCCGCATTGCAGTGTGCGCAGATCCTGTTCATCTTCTTGGTCTTCCTTGTCGACTTGTCCACTACTTCTGCAACGTCCTCTTCCGCCTCGACTTCCTTGATATCCCCTTTCTTGAGGATCTTGTGGCAGCTCGGGCAGGTGGTCTTCAGTACATATAGTATGTGCTTTGCAAATTCCACATGGACAATCGGACGCACCAGCTCGATTACTCCGAAATGGCCCGGGCAGTTCTTCACGGTTCCTGCGCATGTCTTGCAGCGCAGACCCGGATCAACGACACCAAGGCGCAGATCGACAAGCCCTCCGTCAATCGGGTAACCGTCGTCATCGTAGGTATCAGGAACAGTGACCTTTGCAGCCGACATCTTCCTGATCATTTCCGGTGAGAATAGTGAAAACTTCAGTTGGGATATAACCTTTCTTACTTCTTTCATGAAAACACCTAGCTTTTATCCTTGAGGATTATCCTCGGGAATATACAAAGAGATTGAATCTCGTCAAGTAGCAGCTTGAATGCATAACTCATTTCCACAGGTTCAGAGTCGTCGCTCTGCCCAAGCTTGCAGTAGTTCTTGTTCGCAGTGAAATCCGGAGTGGCAACGCATCCCGAATCAGTGCAGACATGCATTGTGGTCTTGTCCGATTCCTCAAGGAGACGTTCACGGATAAGCATCGATGCTCCGTAGCCGATGAGGCAGTCACGCTCCATCTCTCCGAACCTGAGACCACCCTCCCTTGCACGACCTTCGGTCGGCTGGTGGGTAAGAAGCTGGACTGGTCCCCTTGATCTCACGTGCATCTTGTTGGATACAAGGTGGTGGAGCCTCTGGTAGTAAACGTTTCCGATGAATATCTTTGATTTTATCTTCCTTCCTGTAAGACCGTCGTAGAGGATCTCCTCTCCGAATTCGTTGAATCCGTTCTTTTTGAGGATCGCCTTGAACTGCTCCTCGGTGTTTCCGCTGAATGCGGTCGCATCCATGAGCATTCCTCCGATTGCTCCTGCCTTTCCGCCCAAAGTTTCAAGCAGGTGGCCTGCAGTCATACGGGAAGGGATGGCATGCGGGTTGACAACAAGATCAGGGGTGATCCCCGTATTTGAAAACGGCATGTCAGTCTGGGGTACAAGCATTCCGATAACACCCTTCTGCCCGTGCCTCGATGCGAGCTTGTCCCCGATTTCCGGAGTCTTTATCGATCGCACCCTGACTTTGACAAGCCTGTTTCCTGAAGGCCCTTCTGTTATAAGTACTGAATCGACCTTTCCGGTCTCTCCAGTTTTTAGTGAAAGCGATGATTCCCTCTTCTTTTCCTCTACGGTACCGAAGACCGATATCTCTTCCAGGAATCTGGGCGGAGAAGTCTTTCCAACAAGCACTTCCTTTCCATTGACCTCGGATTCGGGCATGATTATCCCGTCGTCCGAAAGGTGCTTGTATGCCTCCTCGCCACGGTATCCCACTACTTCGGGGGTCGGAAGCTCTATGACGTCCTTCTGTCCTCCGGGATACATTCTTTCCTCGGTCTCATATGTCTTGAACATCGAAACCCTGTGGAGCCCCCTGTCTATTGATGACCGGTTGACTACGATGGCATCTGCCATGTTGTAACCATGGTAGCTTGTAAGCGCCACGATGCAGTTCTGGCCGGCGGCCTTCTCCTTGAGGTTCAGTGCCTTGTAGAGCCTTGTCTGGACCATCGGCTGCTGCGGATAATACATGATGTATCCACGGGTATCATACCTCTGCCCGAAATTGGTCGAGTAGATACCAAGCGACTGCTTGGCCATAGCACAGGCCATTGTAATTCTCGGGGAAGAGTTGTGCTCCGGGAATGGCAGGATGCCTGAAACTACACCGAAGATGTTCGATGGGTCCACTTCAAGGTGCGTGTGCTCTGCAGTAAGATCCTCCTCATCGATTGCAATAAGCGAGTTCTCTTCTTCCTGGGCATCGAGGTACTCGATGATCCCCATCTTGATCAGATGGTTCCATGAAAGCTCGTTGTTCTTGATCCTTGCGATGATGTTGGGCGCGAGCCTGGACTTTCCGTCCTCGACTACTATGTACGGCCTCCTTACACGGCCCTTGTCGGTTACTATGTGCAGCTCGTTTAGCCTTGCATTATAGTATATATTTGCCTGGCTTGAGAGCTCGTTCATCCTTCTCCTCTCGCGGAGCCGGTCTGCAAGGCTTTTTCCGTCAGGATGCGCTCCTACTTTCCTTCCGTTGAGGAATATGCTTGTGACATCAGATCTTTTCTTTTTCGCCATAGTCTCACTCCTTTACATCATAGGCCTTCAAGACCCGATTTATCTCCTCATCGTCTACGCCGATGGAAACCTCCGCCATTACGGAGAGGTTTTTAACAAGTGAACAGCTTGGACCTTCAGGGGTCTCGCACGGGCAAAGCTTCCCTATGTGCGTTCCGTGGAGATCTCTTGCCTTGAAATGCGGATGCTTCTTGCTCAAAGGGGAGATCACCCTCCTGAGATGGGAAAGCGTCGACACCCTTGATACACGGTCAAGAAGCTGGGATACACCTGTCTGGCCTGCTATCCAGTTTCCTGTTGCCATTGCATACTTGACACGGTCGCCCAGGACGTCCTGCCTGATGAGCGTGTGCACCTGCAATCTTCTTCCACGCGCATCTGCACGTGATGCCTGGTAGACCAGGTCCTTGATAAGGAACTGGAATGCATACCTGAAGAGTTCCTCCATCAGGTCTCCTGCAAGTTTCACCCGCTTGTTAGCATAATGGTCCTTGTCATCAGGAGCCACTTCCTTGGTCGCAACGCGCGTTGCCCGCTCCGCCATGAGGATGATGTATTTTGCCTTGTCAAGCCTCGCGGACTTGTCAACACCGATATGCGGAAGAAGGTAATTGTCAAGAAGATTGTCCATCCTGTTCAGCCTGAATTCCTGCGGCTGCCCCGGAGAAAGCCTCCTTGACAGCATGTCGATCGCCTCTTCCTTGTCCTTCGACTGCTCGTTTTCAAGGTTGAGGATAACGTCGTTCTTTATGTGCTGCTCGCTTGAGAACGCGTCCATTATCTTCTCGTTCGTCTCGAGGCCGAGTACGCGCAATACCTGCGCCATTGGCATTCCTGTGGGTGTCGATGGGAATTCCACCGAGAATATCCCGTCCTGGTTCCTGTCGACTACGCATCTTGCCCTGAAACCATAGTGTGTTGAGAATATCTTTGAAACGATTCCGTTCCTTTCCTTTGTGACCATGAGCTTGTTCGGGACTAGGTCCTCGATTGATGTGAGAACACGTTCAGAGCCGTTGATCACGAAGTATCCTCCAGGGTCATCCGGATCCTCGCCGTTCTCGTTGAGTTCATCCCTCCTCATATTGGAGAGATAGCAGAGCTTCGACTTGAGCATGACTGGCACTTCACCGATGAAGACATCGGAATACACCGGCCTCTCGACGCCGTTGAATACCGGGATAATCTCAAGGAATATCGGTGCGGAGTAGCTGAGGTTCCTGAGCCTGCATTCGCTTGGCAGGATCTGCCTGTAGCCTCCTTTCACCTCATAGTAACGAGGCTGTTCTATCCTGATTTTTCCGAGTTTGAGTTCAAATCCTTCCACATTCGTCTGAACCTTGCCGATCCGATCAACAACATGCTGGATTCCTGTGTCCAGGAACTTGTTGTAGGAAAGGATCTGCTGATTCACGAGTGAATTGGACCTGAAATATGATTCAATCAAAGCTTCAACCATATTTTCACCTGACAACCTTGTAGGTCAAATATTTGCCGGTTCCATCATCGCGTTCAATCTTGATGATATTTCCGGGCTCTGCTTTCAAAGCGACAACAGCAGGATCAGTAGACAGAATCCTAGGAAGCTGGTTCTCGTTGATGCCATACTTTTCGAGAACCTTTTTCTTTTCAGCTTCAGAGAGGACTTTCATGTCAGAAACGAGCTTGTGGGCCAAAACATCAATTACAGTCGAATTTTCTTTTTTCTTTTTTACCAAGCAGGACCACCCAATAGACAAGTAGGGCCAGCAATGTGGCTAGCACCCCGAGTAAGAGGAATTTGAAAGGTAATGTTTAAAACCCTTCCGTCGATTTGCACCAGGCCCGGGAGTCCCCGGATTTCAGGAAATATAAAAAATACATAAATATAAAAAATCTAACCGTTATAAGTTGTGTGAGTCCATGAAACAGCTTAGAGCAAACCGGATCCAGCTAAGACCAAGAGAGGCACTTGGAGCACTGTCAGAGCTTTCGATCAAAGGAATCCCTGAAGAGAAAGACAGGATAGACAGGCATCCGGACAGCGATATAACGCTCGTCCATAAGTTCAGCCTTGAACTTCCTGGAAGCAGGACATACCTGCGATTCTTCAGTTCTGATGATGGGGATGCTGAACAGATATCAAGCAGGATAAACGAATACCGAGCCAAGCTTGATACAACAAAAATACCCGTGTGGGAGCTTGAAGTCGGATTCTGGATGAAATCGGATTTCACAACAGAGATAGTGGTATCGGCATTCCAGGAGAAATACCATTACAACCGGATGGGAAATTATTTTGCTCACCTTGTCCCTTCAGGGGATGTAAATGAGATAATCCAGAGGGCATACAATCTTAACATTGTCCTGAACCAGCTGCAGGATATCGACGATATGACTACTGCTTCCGATGCGCATGAGATCATACTCAGATTGAAGGAGGCTGTCGGTAAAGTAAGGGAGGAAAACCAGTTCATAGACGAGCTTGCTAATGGAATAGAAAGAAGCATAGTCCCATTCCAAAGGATTATCACGCAGACAATCTCGATAATCCGGGGAGATATCGGAACCATGCAAGCAATGGACGGGCTTTGCGACAGGATGGACGTATCCTCGGAAAGAAGACCCACCTTGTTCGACCTATAAATATTTTTGTCTCCAATATTTTTCCATGATACTGATTATCGACAACGGTTCGCAGTATACCCACCTGATAAAAAGGACCTGCAGGGAACTCGGGTATGATTCCGAGATGCTTTATGCAAAAGCCGAATACTCAATGTTTGAAGACCAAATGAAAACAGGGGTATCCGAGATCATAATTTCCGGCGGACCGAAGTCGGTCTACCACGAAGAACCTAACATCGGGACAAGGATATGCGAGAAAGTGATGAATGACGAGATCAGGCTCCCCCTTCTCGGTATTTGCTACGGCCACCAGATGATCGCCCATGTTTTCGGAGGCAAAGTTGAAAGGGGAGCAAGCGCTGAATACGGAGTAGGCGAGATATTCGTTGACGAAGAGGATTCCATATTGAAGGGAATGCCTGAAAAGTTCAAGGCATGGGTCTCGCATTTCGACCAGGTTACACATGCGCCGGCTGGATTCAGGCCGATAGCACATTCTGAAAGCTGTGCAATCGAGGCAATGGCGCACGAGAGGAAGCCAATATTCGGAGTGCAGTTCCACCCGGAAGTCTGGCACACCGAGAATGGCGAGAGTATTTTGAAGAATTTTCTGGAGGTTAAATCATGAAAGCTGTAATAGCTGGAACGGGGATCTATACAATAGGGGACAACATAAATGATATTGAAATGCTTACTCCTTACGGCAAGGGGAAGATGGAGGAGATATCAATTGGGGGAAAGAGCGCCTACTTCATTCCAAGGCACGGGAAGGAGCATACGATACCTCCGCACAAGATCAATTACGCTGCGAACATCAACAT
>JBNLBN010000033.1:0-9218 GCA_050303335.1 Candidatus Micrarchaeia archaeon | reverse complement strand
GGAAGGGGGGACATCGGAGACAAGGCGGAGCAGCTGAAAAATAAGCAGGCTGCAATTGAAAAGGCCGGCTTTGTGACGAATCCGAGAACAGTTTTCGCGATGGATTTTTTCAAAAGATCCAGGGGGAGGTTCCTTTTCGACCAGAGATCAATCGAGGCAGTAAAATCGGATTGCCCGCTTGCCGTGCGATCTTCTGCATACGGAGATTGCAGGGGAACCGGCATCTACTGGAGTTCCTTTTCATATGCTGAAAGCATACAACCGAAGATCAGCGAGGTGCTGGAATCCGGAGAAAGGGAAGATGCGAGGGAATTCCGGAGGAAGATGAGGCTGAAAAAAGGCATTGCGGTTATCGTAGAGCCGGTTTTCGGATCATGGCATGAACCAAACAAGTATGATCTGTTGCCCTATTTCGGCCCGATCTACAGCGGGATAGCGCATACATGCAACGAAAAAGGAATCGCCACTTCATTGATAAATGGGGGGCTGGCGATAAATGCCGCCGAAGGGATAGGGCTGCCTGCTGACGAAAAAAGCAGGAGCATTGAAAGGGCCGCTCTGGAAATGGATGATATCCAGTTCATGTCCTGGAGAGAGGCAACAGCAAGCATCATCAGTGCGGATACCGGATTTTTCATTGATGATTCCGGCGGGGTCAGTATCAGTTCTGTTCCAAAGAATCCATTGAGGAAAAAGGATATGTCCTGGCTCTTTGACAGGTTGAAAAGGCTCCAGGACCTCTTAAAAAAACCCCAGTATGTCGAATGGGCTGCAAAGGCAAACGGAGAGGTTGCAATAACGCAGATAGCAGACATGGGCGAGCAGTCTGATTTCTACGAGCTTACGGATAATGAACAGGTGGCAGTAAGAAGCAGGTATGTATCCGGGTCAGGAAGGATGAACTGCAGGATAGTTGCAGAGATATTCGAAAATACGGATGATGAAGAGGTTAGGCGGTTCAACAGGGAAAACAGGGATTTTGTACTTATATATCCGGGTAAACTGACTTCATTCAGGAGCAGGCTGCCCTTCGACATGATATCGAATGCTTCCGTTTTAGTCGAGAGATTTTTCGAGCACCACATGAAGAGACCGGAAAGCCATTTCAGGGGGCTTCTCAATGTGACCAGGAAGCTTTTCCTCATAGCAAGAAGAAGTGATGTTGATCTTTCAAAATTCGGGAGGCCTGATGAAAATGCATATCCAGGAATGAAGATCTTCAGGGCAAAAACAACGACTACTACAAATTCAAAGTTGCAAAAAGGAATAGTTGAACTTGTTTAGGGAATCTGGACACGGGCTTGAATATTGCCAAGTACAGGAACTCGATCTTAACCTTTTCACGTACTTGATCTTGATCCAAGACATTACAAACCTACACAAACAGCACAGATTTTATATGGTGAGACGAAGTCCAGTCACCACATTGATGGTCGATACTGCACGGAGGTGTCCGCAATGTACTATTTTCAAAGCACCCGATATGCCCTTCCCCAAAACAAGGAACATTAAATATTGTATAGAAAAATTCTTAACTTTTTCGGATTTTTTTGTTATTTATTACATAAAATCAGGAGTCGATATAAAATAATTATTGAAAACTATAGTTTATAATGTAAAAATATAATAAAAAGGTTTTGCATTTGATCCGCGGAAATGAACTGTCCTGGTTTTTCTTTATAAATAAAATTCGCTAACTTCATTTCGTGGATGTAATCGGGGACGTTTCCCCGGATTGAAGAAGGTAGGGGCCCGGAATACGGGTACCATTATATTAACGGTGGTAATATGGGTTTTGAAGAAAAGATTAATGCGCTTCTCCATTTCAGGGAGAAGCTTGATAGCGAGGATCAAGAAGTATTCGACATGCTAATTGAGAATGCGCTTGAGATTTCTGCTCAAGTGGCCTAGTTGTTCACCCCGAATTGGTTGCTGTTTGGAGGGGTTGCTTGCATGGGCAACTCCCCCCACTCTTTTTTTACTGTTCTTCCATTCCGAAGACAAATTGTATCAGGACAGGATGCCTTGATTCAATGACCTTGTCGAATTTTTCTTTCATCTCCTGTGAGGTTGCTTTCTCGTGGAGGAAGGATAGGATCTTGTGCCTTGTTTCAAGAGAATGGGTAAGATGGTCGTTCAGTTCCTTGAACATTTTTTCCAGCTCTACAGATTCTGGTCCGAGTTCTTCAACATTGATTTCCTTGGGCTTGCAGTTGCAGTCGTGGCAATCGTGGCATTCGTCATCGCTCATAATTTCACCTGAAGAGAATTAGAAAAAAAGAGTTTATAAGGGGAATCTGGACTCGGAATATAGCTTAGAGTTACACCAGAGTATGAGCATGAATCCCATACCTTCCGAAGGCAGCCAAATCTGTCCTTCCCCCTATGGAAAGATATATGATACGTAATATTCTTAAATTTTTGCTTTAAAATTATAGAAAATCTACAGAATATAAAATTTTTATTGTAAATCCACACAATTTCGATTCTGGAAAAGGTAAAATTATGGGTTTTCTACAACGATATTAGAAAATAATGTAAAATTGAACAAAAAATTAAGGCTGATTGGCAGGACATACGACGTCAGGATCAGGACATTCCGGGTTCTGCCCCGGGCAATCGCTGCAGGCGAATGATTTCACTTCCTTGCAGCAGCATGTAGTGGTTCCTGCCTGGTTCGACCAGGATCCGAACTTTGTATATACGCATTTGGTGGTGCACTGCACTGCCTCTTCGGATGCCTCCGCTGAACAAGCCTGGGCGCTCGAGAAGCCCGAACCCAGCGATTGGCTGAATCCTTCGCCCGAACAGAATGCCTGGCAATCGACTTCAGGAGGAGTGCAATCCCCATCATTTGAGCACTGGCTGGTTCCAGGCCCTTCTACTGTAATGCATTGGTTGTGTGCAATATCGCATTCAGTATGCGTCTGCTGTGTTGCTACCTGGCAAACGCATGAAGAGTTGCAAACTTCTCCGGATAAACATGCAGAATCATCTCTGCCATCACATTCTTCAGATCCTTCCCTCTCATTGTTTCCGCAGAATGGCTGGGAATCCTCGACACAGCTGCATGACTGGCAGGATTCAGAGGATGAACATGCATTGTCATCCGTGCCGTCGCATTCTTCCCCTGCTTCCCTCTGGTTGTTTCCGCAGACCGGCTCTTCAATATCATCCGGATCAACGCACTGGCAGGATGAGCACTGGAGACCTGACGGGCATTTTTCCGTAAATGAATTGCCGTGGTCGCACTCTTCCGGAGGAACCACCCTTCCGTCACCGCACTGGTTGATCTCCTCAGCGCCGACACACTTGCATAGTTCGCAGAACTGTCCGATCGGACACTTATTATAGTAGACGCTTCCGGGATCGCATTGCTCTCCTGCTTCGACTGATATCTTTCCGTCGCCGCACCTGGGCGATGTTTCAAGAGGCTTACATTCGCAGCCGCTGCAGTAGTATCCGGCATCGCACTTGTTCGTATCAACAGAACCCCAATCACACTGCTCTCCTCCGGTGATTTGCCCGTCGCCGCATTCTACTATCTGCTCTTCCGATTCGCACTGGCATTCTGCATTGCATACCATGGAAGGATAGCAGCCTGTAGGAGTTGCTGCCGGATCGCATTCCTCAGCCCCTCCTCCTGGGACGAATTCCGTAGACACATATCCGTCGCCGCATCTTGGAGTGAACGTCTTGTTGCTCTTGCAGTAACATAGCTGGGGATCGCAGCTGTATCCCTCACCATAAACTTCAGCGCAGTCGTCCCTGCACTGCGTTCCGATCGAGACGTTGATGTCGCCGACATTACCGACAATCGTATTGCTTGAGCAGGTCGGCCTCTCGTCCTTCACGCACGTGCATGAGGCTGAGCAGGTATAGTCCGACCCATAGTACTCCGCACAGTCGTCCTTGCACTGTGTCGTCTGCGGATTGAATTTGTTGACATCTGTTACCTCTACTGAATCCGTATTAAGAGAACAGGAAAGCTCCTTCAGATCCTCTTTCGGTATGCAGAAGCAGGTGCCAGGATCACACTGTGCTTCCTTGCCGTATATCTCCTCGCAGTTGTCAATGCACTGCTTGGTGGAGTCGAACCTCTCATGGGTCGTTCCAAGGCCATCGTTGAGATATGCATCATCAGTGTTTGCAGCACAATACACCTTTTCGCCTGGTGCCTTCCTGCATACGCAGGATTGTGCATCGCAGACATACCCCGGTCCAAGCTTGTCGCAATTGTCCTCGCACCGGTATAATGACACTAATGAACCGGCTCCATTGCCGTCGATTGAATCAAGGGTGTTTCCGGCACATTTCAGCACCGGTTCGCAGATGCAGGATTCCGCATTGCAGACGAGATCGATTCCAAGCCCCTGGCCTTTCTCCTTGCAGTTGTCCTGGCATTGCATCGTGGACGGATTGAATTCCTTTGAATTTCCAAAGAAATCGTATGAAGAGATTGTGTTTCCGTAGCATGTTACTGCTTCCTTTGGTTTCTTTGTGCAGGTACATGATGAGCTGCACTCATAATCCGAACCGTAGTATTTAGCGCAGTCGTCCCTGCACTGGGTTGCTGATGGATTGAACTTGTTGATGTCCGTAACAGTGACTGAATCGGTATTTACGGAGCAGGAAAGTTCCTTGATGTCTTCTTTAGGGATACAATAGCAGGTCTGCGGATCGCACTGGGTATCCTCGCCGTATATCTCCTTGCAATTGTCCCTGCATATCTGGATGGATGGATCGAACCTCGTTGAAGTCGAATTGAGGGCATCACTCACATATCCATCATCGGTATTTGCAGCACAGTAGACCTCTTCTCCAGCCTCCTTCTTGCAGAGGCAGGTCTGCGGATCGCATGCAAGACCTGGGCCGAATTCCTTGCAGTTGTCATAGCATTGCCCGCCCTTGAAGCTGTTCTTTCCGTTGTATACTGTATCTTCAGTATTGTCGGCGCAGTTCGGAACAAGTTCGCACCTGCAGCTCTGCGGATTGCACCGTACACCCTCAGTTCCGAATGTCTCTGCGCAGTCGTCCTGGCAGAGCTGGGTGGAAGGATCGAAGGGAGTAACATTTGTCGATGAGATCAATGCGTTCCACGTACTCGATGCACAGCTAACATTCTCCCGGTACGGCTTCGTGCAGGTGCATGAACCGATGTTGCATTCATAGCCGGCCCCGAGCCTTTCACAGTTGTCCTCGCATATATTGACCGATGAATCGAAATCGTTCTTATCAGTGGCTGCAACATTCCTCGTGTTTGCAGCGCAGTAGACCTTCGTATCATCCTTAAGTTCGCATACGCATGTTGTCGGATTGCATTCAACGTTTTCTCCGAGCTCCTCGCAATCGTCAACGCAAAGCTGCCCCTTGGCATAGTTGGAGCTGCCGAATAGCGAATCCCAGCTGTTCTGGGAACATGATATGTTCCTTAACGGAGGAGGATTGTTCTTCTGGCAGGAACATGTTTTCACATCGCACTGGTATTCTGGCCCGAGCAATGCACAATCATCAGCGCACAGAACGCCAGGTGCAGGGGATACTGCAGGACCGAATATTCCCGAATTTCCTGCACATGAAAGCTGCTTGGGCTTCTGCTTGATGCATGAGCATGTCGCATCGCAGGTGTAGTCGTTTCCATATACTGCCTTGCAGTCATCCTGGCAGATCATCCCTGGACCGAAAAGATTGATTCCAATGATGCCCGCCTGGGTATTTACTGAACAATCCAGTTTCTTATCTGGAGGAGGTATCTCTCCAACACACTGGCAGTTTGCGACATTGCATATTCCGATCGCGCACGGGACCCCTATCTCGCACTGCTCGAAAGGAAGATTGATGGTCCCGTCTCCGCAGAATGGCGGGATTGAAACGTCGGATCTCTTTTCAAGAGGGCTGACTGCAGGATTCCTGTTGCTTGTCCCCTCAAGCGATTCGTCGACAAGAGAAACGCCCTGCCAGAAACCGTTGAAGTATGAATAGTATATCTGCGATTCCGGAGTAACCTTTGTCCACCAGAGGACAAGGCCTATGTTGTTCCTAATGAAAGTGACTGAAGGACGGTCGTCATCGCTAAGCATTCCTGAAACCGTGAGTGTGTTTCCTGACAGCATGTGGAACAGGTCCTCACTGGTATATACAAAGTTGTCATTCCTCACCGAATCAAGCGCCACATCAGGCATCTTGCCTTGGGCGATTATCCGTGAATCTCCACCCAGTGTCGCATAGTAGGAATTGCTTTTGCCGGGCCAGACTGCAGTGACCTTCTTTCCCGATGCATCGATTCCAGTTCTCTGATCGGTCGGTATCTTGTTGTCGAGGACTGCGTCATCTCCAAGCACTATCGGCGCTCCCCAGCTGCCGGAATAAACAGAGAGATACGCATTTACCCCGGAGGAACTTTGTCCGGTGAAAACAAGATAGTAATTGCCCTCTGAATAGGCGAGTTCAGGCATTGAAGCTTTGGCGAGTCCCGTGGTGTTCAGCCTTTCAGGATCGCTCCAGCCTGACCCCTTGGTATAATATGACGAATAAAGGTAGATGCCCTTGTTCACCCACGCTGCAAGAGCGTTTCCTGAACCGTCCATGGCAACAGTCGGATCAGTATCCTGGTCATCATCGCTGATTTTTTCCGGAGCAGTCCAGTTACCGTCCCAATAAGAATAATAGATGGATGATCCGCCGGTCTGCTTGTTCCAGACCGCTATCGCCTCGCTGTCGGTAGATGAGACGTCTGGATCATGGTCATCACCAGGATCGGCTGCAATCGCAGATGCAGATTGCCATGAATCCGAATCAAGATCATATACTGAATAATAAACATCCCAAGTGTCAGACTGGTGTTCCCAGACTGCTATTGCGTCTTTTCCTGACATACCTGTGCATCCAAAAACAAAAAGGAAAAGAGCTCCGAGTAACAAATATCTCTCTACCATTGAACCCGCCAAAGGGATAAACTGTCGATCATTTATAATGATATCATAATTCAGGATTTTTTGAAAATGATGAATATGCCGGCAAGGTATGACAGATATGCTAATGCCTGCAAAAGCGACGGCGCACCATCATAGCCTACAAGCCCCTTGAATATGGAGCCCACGGAACCTTTCTCATGCAGAGCAGGATAGCTCCCGTCAGCATTGATGGGAGGATTGATATCATATATGTGCTCATTCAATGTCGGGATAAGGCCTGTTTCCTGGAGTTCGTGAACACCTTGTGAGAAAAGGCCTGCAGCAAGAAGAACCAGTACGAAGGTACTTGCCTTGAAGAACGTCCCGATGTTGAATTTCATGGAGTATTCGAATACAAGGATTCCGACGATAACAGATGCTGCTAGCCCCAGGAATCCTGCAAAAAGGGAAAGGTCCCCGGTATTGACGGATATTCCTGCCATAAACAGTACCGCTTCCACTCCCTCCCGAAGAGTGGCTGAGAGGGAGAGGAGGAATATCCCGAATGTTTCCTTCTTATCAAGCTTTTTCTGTATGTCCTTGTGGAGGTGTTCCACCACTTTCCTCTGTTTAATTATCCAGAGTATAAGCCAGCTTACAAGGAGCGCAGTAGCGATCATGAAAATACCTTCGAAAAGTTCCTCATGCTGGGAGAAACCGCCTTCGATAAACTGGAAGGCGAATGCGAGAGCAATGCTGATGACAAGGCCAGCGCTTACGCCTACCCACACGTGCTTTTCATAGATTGAGTTGTTGGTCTTATGAAGATAGGCAAGGATAAGTCCTATTACAAAGGCGACTTCGAGGCCCTCACGGAACATTACAATAAATTCTGCGATCATGAGTAGCCTTTGTCTTTTAGGCATTTATAAAGAGGGCCCTAACACTTCTTGCAAAGCTGTGTTTTTTCGAGCCTGTCGATGAAATCGACGAGGTGGTTGACGGTCTCCTGGCTGACATAGTGCTCCACGAAGCAGGCATCCAGGTATGCCGTCGTGTGGGATACGCCAGCCATCTTGAACAATTTCAGGAACACCTGGTACCTCTGCATTATGCCCCTTGCAGTTTTCATTCCTTTCTCTGTAAGGGTTATGGCCTCCCGCTTTTCATAGTTTATGAGGCCTTCCCTGGAAAGCTTCTGGAGCATCTCCGTCACTGTCGGGGCTGAAACGCTGAGTGTCTTTGATATGTCCTTGGGCCGGACTACTCCCTTCTTTTCTATTGTCTGGAAGATAATTCGGAGATAATTCTCGGCAATCCGTGAAAGCATGGTTATATAATGCCGCTAAAGGTATAAAAGACTGCGGAAATGAACTGCTCCTAAAAGGATAATTTAATTGCCCGGACGATCATCAATGGTGATGAAATGGAAGAGATATTTGACGAGGAAGAATTCAGGCTATTGGATGAGATAAAAAGATCAAGGCAAAGGGAGATCCTTCAGGACTTCTAAGTTCCTCCTGGTGTATTTTTCAAGCATCCCATAGTCAGATGGAGAAAGCCGTTCGATAACAGCACCCCAATGGCAGGATACAAGGTCTCCAGGCTCCAGTTCCATGGGACTTTGTATCTCCTCAACTTTTTCAACCAGCCTGAAATTCTCATTCAGCGAAAATCTGGATATCCTGTTTTTGCCTATATATTTCCCGAACGATACCATGCATTTGTCGAACGTCTCGGCCGTTCTTGGAACGGAATCTGAAACGAATTTTATGTAGAAGACATTGAAGGTGTGGTGTGGGACCAGCCCTTCAGGCACATGCGATAGTTTTTCCGCCCTGGGATTACCGGGCATGAGCTTTTTTGTTATGAATTCGGATAAAACATCGGCCGGTATTTCCAGAAGATCATTTCCGGTCCAGAATGCCCGGACAACTTCAAGATCGAAGGGATCGCGCCCATGGAAATCCGCGATCAGATTCAGATAGGAGTAGTGTGCATGGAATTTTGTAAGGCTCTCCCTTATCCTTTCCGGATCCTTGCTCAGAAGATCCTCGCGATATGTCCGCGGGCCGCAATATCCGAGGCTGTTTGGGGGTGCCGCATACCTAGACGCGAGCTCTATTCCATCCATGGAAAATCCCCAGATCATAGATCTTAAGTGCGACAGAGACGCCGAGAACGATAAGGAAGAGACCCATCGCATCAGGAAGAGCAAGGCCCTTGAATGCGAAATTCAGGGCAGCCGTAATTACCCCTCCGAGTGCCAGGATCACTGATGCCTTCATTACCGGAAGATGCTTCAGTGCATTGTACCATGAAGCA
>JBNLBN010000032.1:0-11227 GCA_050303335.1 Candidatus Micrarchaeia archaeon | reverse complement strand
ACCCCTTCTGACCTTTGTATCAGGATCCTTCAGTTTTTTTATTAAATCATCGATTGACATGCAGAGCCCTCTCCTGTCTGAATGCCGTCGGCTTTTTTGGCTTGAAGTCCAGCGGCATTCTCTGCTTCCAGTCCCGGACTGCATCGCTGATCAGGGAATAAAATTCTGACGCTTCACCCATGGCTGATTGTTTATCCCCGCTTCTCTTAACGAACTCTTTCAATGTTCTTTGAACATCCTCAAGATTTACTGAATTCGGATGTCTCAATATCATCATTCCTATGGCACTTACGGCGTTATTTCTCACGCCTTCATCGTCATCTCCCAAAGCACTGATCAAAAGATTAACATCGGAATCATTGCCTATATTTCCAAGAGCCCCAACGGCATATTTCCTGACCATGACATTTTCGTCATTAACTGCAGCAATATATGCGGATCTGGCTGATGAAGTGTCCCGGAGCGCATGCGCAACATGCTCTCTGATGAACCCATCGGGATGATTCATGTATCCTATCAATTGTTCAACTTCCTTCGGATCAACTATCTCACGAAGCGATATCAGTGAATTAAATGCAATCTGCGGATCGTGATTCTTAAGATTCAGTATCAAATCATCGATTTTTGACACGCGGAGCCCTCTCGGTTGGCCTTTGCGATATCCCTTTCGGATCGACATCAGCCTTTATCCTTTCATATCTTTCATCCATTTCCGTCTGCACTTCTTTTGCATATCCGCTTCCTGCAATCACCTGATTGAGAGCCATGCGCACGCGCAGGAGATCTAAAGAACCAGGATTCGCCTTCTCGATCCTGCGTATTGCACGTTCAGCCGAGTCCCGGATGAATTTGTACGGGTCCTTGAGCGCCTCGTAGAGCAGCGGAAGGGCCAGCGGATTCCTGTTTTCCATAATCGTATATATTGCAGCGGCCCGCAGGTTCACCTCGTCGCTTTCTAGATCCTTCCTGAGTACCTCAAGGTATTTGTCGCTTGCCGCCCTGTCTTCTATCTTTCCAAGGGCGATGATCACGCTTGTTTTGAAAAGCTCATTGGAGCTCTCCAGCGACCTGATCAACGCATCAACAGTGCCACGGTCCGCTTTTTGTGCAAGTTCCTCTATCGCCCTCCTTCTTACTGCAGGGTCGTTGTCGCGCAGTTGCGCCATTAGTTCATTTAAAGCTGCCATAACTATCTATAGTATAGTAATAGGAAAAGTTTATAAATCATTTTTTGAGATAAATTGACACAAAAATCACCTCTTTTCCGCCAAGCCTCTAATGGTTTATAAAAGTTTGTATCTAAAATACGATAATCCGTATTAAGGGCTGATAAACACCTCTTGATTCATTACCAGGAGATTTGTCCGCCTATTCTATTGTGCCTGAAACCACTCTCCAGGCAGATGCGGTGATGTTTATGGAAAACAATCTAAGTGCTAGAGGAGGAATCCTCACAGGAAGGGTCGTTTCAGACAAGATGAAAAAGACCGTAATCATTGAAAGGGACATTACGAAGTACTATCCGAAATACAAGAAGTACGCAAGGACAAGATCCAGAATCGTTGCTCACAATCCTGAGGACATCCAGGCCAAGGTCGGAGACATGGTCGAGATATCCGAAACAAGGAAGATCAGCAAGACAAAGGCATGGATCGTAACAAAGATAATCAAGAAAGGTGAAGCAGAATGAAGGGATTCACGAGCAATATTACAAAGACCCTGACACTCGGGACTGTCCTGCCATGCTCTGACAACAGCGGCGCAAAGATGCTCTACATTGTCGGTGCCTTGAAATTCAAGGGAACCCGTGGAAGGAACCCGCAGGTCGGCGTAGGAGACGTCATTATCGCTTCGGTGCGAAAGGGGAAGCCGGACATGGTAAAGAAAGTCGTAAAAGCGCTTATCGTAAGGCAGAAAAAGGAATTCAGGAGAGCCAACGGAACAAGAATCTGCTTCGAAGATAACGCGGCAGTGCTTGTCAATGACGATTTCCTTCCGATGGGAACGGAGATCAAAGGTGTAGTCGCAAGGGAAATCGCGGAGCGGTTCCCGAAAGTAGCGGCAATCTCGGCAGGTGTTGTCTGATGAAGTCGGATACAGAAAGAAAGAAATACTATTCAGAAAAGATCCACAAGAAGAAGAACAGGCTGCACGTCCATCTTTCAAAGGACCTTCAGGCAAAGATGAAGCCCAAGAAAAGGGCTGTCCTTGTAAGGAAGGGCGACTCGGTCAAGATCATGAGGGGTCCCGGGAAAGGCAAGAGCGCAAAGGTCCTTTCTGTCAGCACAATAAAGAGGAAAGTATACCTCGAGGGAATTGCAGCAAAAACCCTGAGGGGAAGGGAAGTTCCGATCGCAATCGAACCATCCAATCTTGTTCTTGTGGGACTCGAATCCTCCAAGGAGAGGAAGGCGCTTTTCAGCGATTCAGTGTTCCAGAAAAAGCCTGAACCGAAGAAGGAAGAGCCAAAGGAACCTGAACCAAAAGCCGGGGCCAAGAAAGAGCCGCAGGCAAAAGAAAAAACAGAGGCAAAAAAGGAGGCTGAAAAGCCTAAGAAAGCCGAATCAAAGGAGGATAAATAAGGTGATCATATGGGAAAACGAGGAGGACCAAGACACGTTAAAAGGGTAACAGTCCCGATGACTGTTCCGATTCATGATAAGAAGAGCAGGACCTGGATCATAAAAGCAGATCCCGGTCCCCATAACAGGGAATTCAGCATGCCCCTTGGCATTCTGCTGCGGGATGTACTGAAGGTCGCACTGACTTCGAAAGAAGTCTACAGGATCCTTTCCACAAGGGCTGTTCTTGTAGACGGAAAGATCAGGACCGATGAGAAGTTCCCCGTCGGACTTATGGATGTCGTGACGCTCGGAGAGCAGAATTTCAGGATCAACCTTGATTCCATGGGAAGGCTTCATCCGGATGAGATAAAGAAGGACGAGGCATCCACAAAGGTGCTCCGTGTAATCCGGAAGCACACCATCCCAGGAGGAAAGACATCCATCACATTCCATGACGGAAGGAACATCGTTTCGGACAACCATGTCAATGTAGGTGACAGCGTCAGGGTCTCGGTCCCGAAGGCAGAGTTCAAGGGACTGATGAAGAGGGAAAAGGGAGCCAAATGCCTTGTTATTGAAGGAAAGCACAGGGGAACAATGGTCGAACTAAAGGAGATCATGGCAAGGAAGGGAACAAAACCGTCGGAAGCGGTCGTGAAGTCCGGGGAGAACGAATTCATTACGGTCACGGACTACCTTTTCGTCGTAGGTGAATGATATGAGAGACATACTTATCGAGAAAGTCGTTGTTAATATCGGCTGCGGACAGCCCGGAGAGGTCCTTGACAATGCAAAGGACCTTCTTTCAAGGCTTGCAGACGGAAGGAAGCCTATCGAGACGAAGGCAAAGAGAAGGGAACCGACGTTCAAGCTCAGGAAGGACCTCCCGATCGGGACCAAGGTCACGCTGAGAGGAGATAGTGCAAAGACATTCCTTGAAAAAGCCATAATCGCGAAGAGGAAGGTGCTCAAGAAGAGCAACTTTGACAAGCAGGGCAATTTCGCATTCGGCGTCCACGAGTACATTGATTTCCCGGGAGTAAAGTACGATCCTTCAATGGAGATGTACGGTTTTGACGTCTGCGTCACCCTGGGAAGGAAGGGATCAAGGGTAAAGACGAGGATGCTGCGGCCATCAAAAATCGGCAGGAAGCACAGGGTTACAAAGGACGAGGCAATTGACTTCGTGGAGAAGAGCTTCGGCGCCAAATTCGAGTGATTTTTATGAAGTTATCCAAAGAAGAGAGAATGAAAGGAAGAGGCAAAAGGGTATGCAGAGTATGCGGAACGGCCCGTGGATTGATCAGGAAATACAGGATGCAGATATGCAGAAGATGCTTCAGGGAAGTCGGAGAGCATCTCGGATTCAGGAAATTTGGTAGGTGAAAAAATGGCAGATCATCTTGCAGACGCTCTAAACACAATAAAGACCCATTCAATTGTTGGGCAGGATAAGTGTACAGTAAAGGCAACGAAGCTCATTGCACAGGTCCTTGAAGTCCTGAAGCAGCACAAATATCTCAAGGGATATTCCATGATCGATAACGGCCGTGGAGGATTCTACGAGGTGGAACTCCAGGGCATGATCAATGACTGCGGAGTTATCAAGCCAAGGATCCCGGTAAGGAGGCATGACTGGAACAAGACCGAAGAGGAATTCATTCCAGCATACAATGTAGGATTGCTGATCGTATCAACATCAAAGGGCATAATGACAAATGCTGATGCGAGGGCAAATCACACAGGCGGAAGGCTTCTGGCCTACGTTTACTAGGTGCTTAACATGAACATTCCAGACGGAGTAACGGTTTCGGTGGACGGATCGAATGTAACGGTAAAAGGCCCGAAGGGAGAATTGTACAAGGAACTCTCCAAGATGGCAAAGATAACCGTTGACGGATCATCAGTCCAAGTTGAAGCGGACAAGGCACTCAAGGGAACACTTGAAGCGGTCATAACCAACATGATAAACGGGGTAACCGAAGGCCACTCGAAGAAGCTCAAGGTCCTATACGCTCACTTCCCGGTATCTATAGAGATCAAGGGAAAGGACATCCTGATAAAGAATTTCCTCGGAGAGAGGGAACCGAGAAGGACAAAGGTTGCAGGTAGCACGAAGGTCGATGTCAAGGGCCAGAATATTACAGTATCCGGTCCGGACAAGGAGGCAGTCGGCCAGACGGCAGCAAACCTCATCGAGGCGACAAAGATCCGTAACAAGGATGTGAGGATTTTCCAGGACGGAATCTACTATGGTGAATGATTATGAAAAAAGACAAACCAAGCTTTAACGTTTTAAACGAGTCCTCAAAAAAGACGGTGAAATCCAGATGGAGGAAGCCAAGGGGAACTCACAACAAGAAAAGGATGGGCATGGCCTGGGCAGGTGCATCTCCGAACATCGGATACAAGAATCCGGAAGGAGAGAGATACAAGCACCCCAACGGAACGATGGAGGTCCTTGTCCACAATGTCGGAGACCTTGAAGGGCTGAAGGAAGTTTCTGTAAGGATTTCAGCAAAGGTCGGCGCCAAGAAGAAGGCGGACATTGAGAAGAAGGCTAAGGAAGCAGGACTCAAAGTCCTCAATTCAAAGGTGAAAAAATGACAATGTTGACAGTTAGAAGACTTGCAGCTGACCTTATGAACTGCGGACAGAACAGGGTCAGGATCAGTCCGGACGGAACCAAGGAGGCAGAAGGCGCTCTTACAAGGTCCGATGTCAAGGGGCTGATCGACAAGGGAATAATCACGAAGCAGAAAATCAAGGGCCGAGCAAGCAAGGCAAAGACGAAAAGAAGGGGGAAAGGCTCCAAGAAGGGATCCCTCGGAAACGAGAAGGAACTCTGGATGCAGAAAGTCCGGTCACAAAGAAAGCTCCTTCGGGAGATACTTGAAGCAGGCGCACTCAAGCCCGAGCTGAAGCGCTCCATATACGGCAAGGTGAAAAGCGGGATCTTCAGGAACAAGAAGGCTATGCTCCTCTATCTTAAGGAGAATGGATACATTCCCAAGGAATTCGAGCTGAAGAAGGCCGAGGTGAAAACCGAGAAGCCCCCTGCAGCAACAAAGAAACCCGCAAAGAAACCTGCCAAAAAGACCAGGAAGAAACCTGTCAAGAAAAAAGGTGAGAAAGCATGACGAAGGCAAAAGGTCCAAGTTATAAGATGTATTACAGGAGGAGAAGGGAAGGAAAGACCAATTACGCCAAGAGGCTTGCACTCATCAAGAGCGGCGATACCAGGATGGTAGTCAGGAAGAGCAGCAACGGCATCGTGGTCCAGTTCATTGATTTCGATCCGAAAGGCGACAAGACGCTTCTCACCGTAGACGGCGCACAGCTCAAGAAGAATTTCAAGTGGCCATCGAAGAGGAACAAGTGGACTGCATACCTCATGGGATTCTATGCAGGAAAGCTTGCGGCAAAGAAGGGCATCAAGAAGTTCGTATTCGACATGGGAATGCACATTCCAAGCAAGGGTTCGATCCTTTTTGCAGCCCAGAAGGGCGCAAAGGATGCCGGACTTGAAACAAACTTCGACGATTCGATATTGCCGAACCTTGAAGTTCCGGATGCTTACAAGAAAGCCTTTGAGGAGGCAAAATCCAAGATGTGATTTTTATGGGAGAAAAAATTAGATCTACTGATGTAGAAAGCTGGGATCCGAAAACCGATATCGGAAGGAAGGTAAAGACAGGAGAGATCACGACGCTTGAAGAGATCAGGAAGACCGGCAAGCCGGTGCTTGAGCCTGAGATCATTGACAAGCTCTACCCTGACCTTGAATCGGAAACGCTCCAGGTGAAGACCACCCAGAGAGTTACGGATTCAGGAAAGAGGGTGAAGTTCAGGGTAGTCAAAGTCATCGGGGACCTCAACGGCCATGTCGGCCTAGGAGTGGGGAAATCCGACGAGATCAAGCCTGCAATGGATTACGCTGTAAAGAACGCAAAAAAGAACATGATATCAGTAAAGTTCGGATGCGGATCCTGGGAATATCAGGGTAACGTGAAGCAGTCGATACCTTTCAAGGTCGTCGGAAAGGAAGGGAGCACGGTCGTGACCCTCATGCCGGCACCGCTCGGTATCGGGCTTGCATCAAATGATGTTGTCAAGAAAGTATTGAAGATGGCGGGCGTGAAGGATGTCTGGAGCACGATGCAGGGCGGTTCGAACACCTACAACATCGCTGCAGCGACGATCAAGGCGCTCGACACTCTCAACACATTTAAGGGAGCTGAATAAAGATGAAATTCGCATTAGTTAGAATCAGGGGCAGGAGAAAAATCAAGCAGGAAGTGGAAGACACCCTCAGGATGCTGAGGCTTGAGCGGCCGAACCACTGTGTTCTGGTTGACGATACTCCCCAGAATGTCGGGATGATCACTAAGGTCAAGGACTATATCGCATACGGTTCTGTTGACGAGGATACGATCCTTAAACTCCTCAAGAAGAGGGGCAAGAAGGGAAGGAAGGACCTCAAGACCATACTCAAGGACGAGGACATGGCAAAGGCCGCAAAGGAGATCTTTTCCGGCAAGAAGACCATGGAATATGCAAATCCTGTCTTCAGGCTAAGGCCGCCTTCAAAGGGATACAAGGATATCAAGAAGACTTATCCTGAAGGAGACCTCGGGAAGAGGGAAGACATGAATATGCTTCTTTCAAAAATGATGTGATACTTATGGCAAGAACACCAAAAAGAAAGCACAAGCTTCGCGGACAGAGAACCCACGGAAGAGGGAATACCAAAAACGGAAGGGGAAACGGAAACCGCGGAGGATGCGGCCTCGCAGGAGTGGACAAGCACAAGTGGAGCTGGGCAATGAACATAGACTCCACATACTTCAGCAAGTGCGGATTCTCACCACCTTCAAGAAAGAAGGTTCCGGTAGTGCATCTCTATGAGATCAACCAGAAGGCAGTTCTCGAAAAGCTCGAGAAATCGGGCAGCAAGTTCAAGTTCGAGTTCAAAGGGAAGATCCTTGGGACCGGAAAAGTCACTGTGCCTCTTGCGATAAAAGCAGGTTCATGGTCAAAGTCGGTAGAGAAGAAGGTCACCGAAGCAGGCGGAGAGATTACAAAATTAGAGGGTTAAAATGTCTGTAGTTGACATAATCCACTCGTTTTCGAAGTATCTGCCCACTGTGCAGAATCCCGAGAAGCCGCTTTCAACAAATGACAAGCTTCTCTGGACGGGACTCGCACTGGTACTCTATTTCATGATGTACCAGACGACCGCCCTGGGAGCTGCACATTTCGGATCCAGCATTGATTTCCTCCAGACAATTACAGCATCGAGGATGGGGTCCTTGCTAACTACAGGTATCGGACCGCTCGTCCTCTCAAGCATATTCCTGCAGCTATTCGTCGGTGCAGGTATCATCAACCTAAATCTCAAAGACAAGAACGACAAGGCAAAGTTCCAGGAGACCCAGAAGGTCCTTGCAATAATCCTTGCCTTGCTTGAAGCCGTAATATTCGTAATTTTCACTCAAATCGTACCAGTGGTTCCCATAGCGGGCTTGTCAGTCGGAGCTGTAATGCTTCTTGTTGTCCTGCAGATCACACTGGGTTCGCTCCTTATACTGTTCCTGGATGAGATTGTTTCCAAATACGGTATCGGATCAGGTATCAGCCTTTTCATCGCAGCAGGTGTTTCATTCTCCATTTTCGGTGGGGTCGTAGGCCTCGTTCTGAACGAGGGAGGCGTGATCGATTCCATATCGGTCGGAGGAGCAGAGGCGCTTCCGAATGCTCTGCTTGCGCTGCTTCCGTTCATATTCACAATGATCGTATTCATGGCGGTAGTCTATGCCGAAGGTATCAAAGTCGAGATACCGATAGCATTCCAGCGTGTGCGGGGCATGGTGCCAAAGCTTCCGCTGAAGTTCTTCTATGTATCCAACATCCCGGTCATTTTCGCGAGTGCTCTTATCATTAACCTCCAGCTGTTCTCAGGAGGTGTCCTTGCAGGGCAGTTCTGGGACCAGGCAGGGAACCCGACCAATGACGTCCTTGCAGGCTACAATTTCGATTCCCACGGGATCGCTCCTATTGTCGGCTATGTCGATCAGGACGGAAGGCTCCGTGACGGGCTTCTCTATCTTTTTACGCCGATCTTCGCCTCGGGCGGAACGATCGCGCACTGGAATTTCCTTACAACCGCATCGACGCCGGTCTTCGGCATTCCGGAATGGGTGCACGCGATATTCTACATAATATCGCTATCGCTCGTTTCAGTGATGTTCGGTCTGTTCTGGGTGGAGACATCCAACATGGATGCGAAATCGGTTGCAGGCCAGCTCTCTGATTCCGGAATCCAGATTCCAGGATTCAGGAGGGATCCGAGGATGCTTGAGCAGATTCTCAACAAGTACATCTTCCCCCTCACTGTCATGGGTTCGTTCTGCGTAGGCCTTCTTGCAGGAATTGCAGACCTTACAGGAGCCCTTGGTACAGGAACAGGTATCCTTCTTACAGTAGGTATCCTCTACAGGATGTACGAGCAGCTTGAGCAGACAAAGGCGATCGAGAGCAATACCATGCTTAACAGGTTATTCGGTTGAAGGTTTTCATTGAAACATACGGCTGCACCTTAAATCAGGCGGATAGCGATATCCTGAAAGCTGTTGTTTCAACGAAACACTCGATTGTAGAAGATGAAACCGATGCCGATGTAGTTGTCCTCAATACATGCACTGTCAAAGGGACCACGGAAAACAAGATCATCCAGAAGATGGAATCCCTTGGTAAGAAATATGTCGTTGCAGGCTGCATGAGCGGGAACATCGATAGGGTAAGGGAATTCACAGACGCTCCGGTGATCGGAACATCATCACTGAATTCGATAAATGAAGCAATAGATGATGCGATTTCCGGGAAATCCACCTATTACAAAAAATACGAATCAAAGGATTCCCTCCCCAAGCTTTTGAGCGCTCCCATAATGCGGATACCGATAAACGACGGCTGCCTCTCATCGTGCAATTTCTGCCAGACCAAGATCGCAAGGCCATACCTGCGCTCATTCTCACCGAAAACGATAGTGAAGTGGATCAACCGGAGCGTTCGCGAGGGTGCCCGTGAGATCCAGCTCACATCCATGGATTCAGGAGCATATGGCCGCGACATAAGGACAGACCTTCCTGGCCTCCTTGATTCCATTGCAAACGATGACAGCAGCGGATCGCAGGAAGGATATCTTGTGCGCCTCGGGATGATCAACCCCGACCATGCAGTAAAATTCAGGCACGATCTTGCAAGGTTTCTAAACCATGAAAAATTCTACAGGTTCATTCACATACCTGTCCAATGCGGATCGGAAAAAGTTGCAAGGGAGATGAACCGCGACCACACGGTCAAGGACTTCGAGGACCTGGTAAACTTTTTCAGATCCAAGATACCTGAGATTACGATATCAACGGACATCATTGTCGGATATCCCACAGAATCCGTCGAAGAATATGAGGAGACGAACAGCCTTCTTCGAAGGACGAAGCCCGACATCGTCAATGTCTCCAAATTCTCCCCCCGTCCCGGCACTCCTGCAAAGAGGCTTCCTCAGCTTCCGAGCGAGGAGATCAAGAGGAGGAGCAGGAAGACCAGCGAGCTGGTCCTTGAACTGAACAGGGAGACACGAAAACATTATATAGGAAACTCATATAGAGTATTACTGACAGAGAGGTCACCGGATTTCAAGGGAAGGAACATAAACTACCAGCAGGTGGTGGTGAAGGGCTTTTCCGGAAAACTGGGGGAATTCGCAAACGTAAAGATAGTGGATTCCAACCACAACTCCCTCTTCGGAGTATTGGAATGATTTGTTTTGTCTCCGACCTCAGGTTGGATGCAAAACCAGCGTATGAGAAGCAGAGGTAGGTTTTGATATGATTGTAGCAATGGGTCTGCCTGGAGCAGGAAAAACGACAGTATTGAAGGGTCTGAAGACCGATTATGAGATCCACAATTTCGGCGATCTGATGTTCGAGATCGAGAAGGAGAAATTCGGAATCAAGGACAGGGACGAAATGAGGAAGATCCCTATAGAAAAGCAGAAGGAAGTCCAGAAGATGGTCTATGAAAAGCTTGCTACGATGGGCGACAAGGTCATCCTCGATACCCATTGTTCTGTAAGTACACCGAAAGGATTCTTCCCGGGCGTTCCCTTCGAATACCTCAAGCTGATCAAGGTCGATGCCCTCGTCCTCATAACTGCTGATGTCGATGAAGTGAAGAAGAGGCGGGAGGATGACCCGTCAAGGAAAAGGGACAACGACGATATCGCATTGCACGACCAGATGAACAAGGCATATCTTGCAGCATACAGCGCGTTTTCTGGGGCACCGGCCGTTGTGATAACAAACAGGCAGGGGAAGCTCGAGGAATCGGTCGCGAAATTCGAGAGCATCCTTAGGGGATAGACATGCTCGACATAAAGATATTGAGGGACAGCCCGGATATTGTTGAAGGGGCGTTGCGCGTAAGGCAGCACGATACAGCAGCAATAAGCAGGATCAAGGAACTCGACCGCCGCTGGCGCGATGTCAAGAAGGAAGAAGACGAGCTTCGCGCCTCAAGGAACAAGCTCGGCCTTGAAATCAGCGAGAAAAAGAAAAACAAGGAAAGCGCGGATTCAGAAATCGAGGAATCCGGGAAAATAT
>JBNLBN010000031.1:0-11364 GCA_050303335.1 Candidatus Micrarchaeia archaeon | reverse complement strand
GGTTGTTCAGGATTTCGATATCGGTTCTCAGGGACCTTCGGAGGCTTGATACCTCGCCCCTGTCAAGATCTGAGACCTTTGTCTTGCCTTTCTCGATCAGATATTCCGCAATACTGGTTATTATCGGGGCTGCCATGGAATTCGTATTGTATGTTCCGCCTGCACGGATGGTTCTTGCAGCCTTGTTTGCTTCTGAAATAATGAACTGGGGACTGAGTCTCCTTTCGGCCTGGATACCTGACAATGTTATTGACAAGGCCGCTTCCGCATTGAATTTTTGGGCTTGAGCCATAAATTACACCTCTTTATAAATTCGTTAATTAGTTTTAAAAATGGGAGTACTACTCAATATTATATGCTCGAGAAAAAAATTATTGAAGATATTGTTGACGATTACAAAGATTTCACCATAGCTACAATTTGTAGCCACTCATCCTTGCAGATATTCCGTGGTGCGCGCCAGGAAGGAATCAAGACCATCGGGATAGTAAGAAAAGACAAGAGGAAGCTTTACGAATCATTCCCTTTAGGAAAGCCGGACGAATTCATAGAGGTTGACAGCTATGAGGACATCCCGGTGGAAGAGCTTCTTGAAAAGAACTCAATAATTATACCGCACGGATCTTTCGTGGAATACGTGGGGGAAAAATTCGACGACATGAGAATACCGATATACGGGAACAGGCAGAGCATAGCCTGGGAAAGATCCAGGGAAAAGATGTTCCAGTGGATCCACAGGGCAGGAATCAAGTCCCCAAAAATCATGAAGCCTGAGGAGATCGACAGGCCGGTGATGGTAAAGTTTCCCGGTGCAAAAGGCGGGCAGGGGTATGTCATTGTAAAATCCGAAGAGGAATTCCACAAAATGGTAGGGGACCAGGAATGCATGATCCAGGAATTCCTGATAGGGGTGCGCGCATATCCGCATTTCTTCTTCAGCCCGTTTGGCGACTTCGGGTACAAAACGGAGAAGGGCCACCTTGAACTGATGGGCGTAGACAGGAGGGTCGAATCCAGCGCGGACGAGATCGGGCGGTCGATATCAATAGGAATGACGCCTAAGATGACTTTCACTGTAGTCGGGAACGAGCCGATGGTGCTACGTGAATCACTGCTCCAGGAATACATGGAAATCGGACGGAAGATAAGCGACGTATCGTTCGAGCTGTTCGGCGGTCTTAAGGGCCCGTTCTGCGTCGAGACGATAATCACGGAGGAGCTCGAGATATTCGCATTTGAAGTGAGCGCGAGGATAGTTGCCGGAACAAACCTGTTTCCTGAAGGCTCGCAGTATTCTGCCTATTATTATAATGAAGAGATGAGCGTCGGAAGAAGAATTGCAAGGGAATTAAAAAACGCACACAAAGCAAAGAAACTCAATGAAGTGGTATACTGATGCACATCGCAATAATCCCCGACGGAAATCGCAGATGGTCGAAGGAAAAAGGCATCAGCAAACGGGAAGGCTATGCTATAGGCATCAGGAAAATAGGTGACGTTCTCAAGTGGTGCAAGGAACATGATGTGAAGATGCTTACCATGTGGGGCTTTTCGACTGATAATTTCAAGAGGGACCAGGACGAAGTGGGCGGGTTGTTCGAACTTTTCAAGGAGAACCTGAAGAAGGCGATTGAAAGCGACGATGAAAATAAGAAAAAACTTAAGGTCAGGTTCTTCGGAAGGATCCATCTTTTTCCGAAAGACATCCAGAACATGATCAAAAAAGCGGAGGAAATAAGCGCCAGGAATTCAGAATACCAGCTGAATCTTCTGCTATCATATGGCGGGCGCGAGGAGATTGTGGATGCAGTAAATGATATAATAAGGGAGAAAATCGAACATGTCAGTGAGCAGGATATTTCCGACCATCTTTACACGAAAGGGCTCCCCGATCCGGATCTTGTGATAAGGACGTCTGGCGAGCAGAGGCTTTCCGGGCTGATGCCATGGCAGACGAGCTATTCCGAATTCTATTTCTCGAAAAAATTGTGGCCGGATTTCTCGAAGGAGGATTTCGAAGAAGCGCTCAACGAATACGCTAGAAGGAAAAGGCGCTTTGGGGAATGATTTTAGAAGCTTTTGCTCTAAAGTTAGTTAAAATTGCCGCAGTAGCTCAGTGGGAGAGCACTCCAGAACCTTTTTTCTCGAAAAAAGTTTCGGTGAAGCTGAAGTCCCATTAGTTAGGAAGCCCGTTTTGGGCCGCCTTTTACTAAAAGGCGGAAACGGAGGGGTCGCAAGTTCAATCCTTGCCTGCGGCATTTTTTTATTACTTCAATTCAGGATTTTTCTCTAAAAATATTGCCACTTCTGGATTTGTTTTAGCTGCTTCAATAACATCTTTTTTGAATTGTTCAACTTCTGAAGAGGATGGTTTTTGTGTGGAATCCTTAGTAGATTTCATGAATTGTTTAAAAAAATATGTAATCTGATAACCGTCATATTTCTTTGAAATGGAAATGTTAAGAATTACTTCTACTGAACCTTCTTTACAACTAGCAAGTGATGAACGCATATGTTCATCATAACGTTTTGCATATAATTCAAAGATTTGTCTAACAACTTTTGGATCCATTTTAGCTAAAACTTCAGGATCACTTATATCAAATTGAGCAGGATACGGCCTATGGCCTCTTCTTAATGAGGTTGATTTTGGATTTTTTCTTAGTTTCATAAGGAGATCATATGTTGCAAAATATTTTTAAATATATTCAAATTACCATAGTTAACCACAACATCAATTATTTCAGAATTAACTCTAATACTCTTGGGAAAGTCAAATATCCTGATCCTTCATTCATGTGTCCTGCATCGTGTTCCACGATTAGTTTTGCGCCTATCAGTTTTGCAAGGCGTTCAGCTTCTGAAAGTTCAATGAACGGATCGTTGTCTGAATTGATTATGATTTTTGTTTTTGCCTTAGTCCTGATTTTTTCGTAATCGAATTCCCTGCCAACAAAACTTTGTATTTCGGGGATTCCAAGGTCCTTAGCAAATGCAGCAACAAGTATTATCCCGCCTACTTTTTCATCTTCGGAAAATGTTTCAAGGAGCCTGAGTATTGTGGGACCTCCAAGGGAATGAGATACGAGAATCCAGTCCTCATCGAATTTCGGAACAAGCTTCCTGATTGTTTCGAGCCATTCTGAAAGGTCGGGGTTGTTGGTATTGGGAAGGTCAGGTGCAATCACTTCGAGTCCCGTTTTCCTGAGTTCATCCTGGAGCCACCCTCTCCAGCATGCCCTTCCGTTTCCTCCCCAGCAATGCAATATGAAAACTTTCATAAGATAACCTCGGAAAATCAAAGAAGCTTCAGGCTTCCGAAAACCATGTCCAGTTCACTCTCATTCCATGGACCTGCTGCAAAGCATGTAAGCGTTCCTGGTTCTATCTGGGTATGCCCTGCGTCCCTTATTAAGTCGCAAGGGATATTCATTCTCTGTGCCTTATTGTAATATTCCAGTAATTCAGACTCGCTTTGGACCTTAAGAACGACCTTCATCTGCCCTTCCATCTTCCAGGCTCTTGCTACATCGGGTTTTTGTCTCTGGACCCTTTCATATGATGTTAATGATGCGTGTGACGACTGGGCGGCGATTTTTCCTTTTCCCATGTTGAGGTCATTGCGGATTACGATGATCTGCTTGTACATGTGGGATTATTGGAAAGGCTCATATTAAATTGGATCCTTTCGAATTCGCTCACAAGCAGCTGCAGGTGCGGGCATTGTCTGAACTTGTTTTCCCATACTTCGTGATTGATCTTGGTGGGATCACTCCAATCAACATACTTTGATAACGCTATATTCGTAAGATAGTCCAGACGGCCTGCCTCTTCTGATTTTATCAAAATATCAAGACCTGCCTGGAGTTCTGCAAGAGCTCTGGTTGTCCGGATTATCTGGTCAACTGCCGCAGTGTCACCTGATTCAGTAATCACATAAGCATTCTGGAATATACGCTGGAATGTCCCTGATCTGCGAAGATCACTGCCTTCAGGTACCATGATGAATGGTTCGTCATGCAGGAAGCGGTACTGAAAGCCTGCATCCTTGATCATGCTGTCTGTAGAATCAGTAAGCGACATCCCGGTCATTATTACCAAGGTTGCAACAACTGAGATTCTCCCATGGTCCTTGGGATCACGTGCAGGTTGTTCAGAAAATCCGATTTCTGCCCGGTCCGGATCCAGTTTTCCGTGATACCTGTAGAATTCAGCAACCTTCCTGTGTCCTTTGTACGGATCAGAATCCCTCTTTGTTCCCGGATATCGTTCATGCAGATAGGTTTCAACAAGCCGGGTGCATGGACTTCTGAGTAGACTTGGATTTATGCATCTGTATGTCCTCTCCTGTAATGTTTTGGCTGCTTCCATTACATAGTCACCTGTAGGTATTAGAACCAGAATATTTATATATCACTGTCACATTTTATCTCAAAAGGCGAAAATGGAATATGAAAAATGACGAAAATATTCCAATTGGAATGTAAAAACCCACAAAAAAGATCATATTTTCCAGTATTTTTTGTTCTTAATGAAGTTCTTCTGGGCCTCCAGCAGTTCAAGAATGAAAGCATCATCACTCCGGTGGAGATTCCGGAGGATCCTGTCTGCAGTATGCGCTCCTATCCCGTAAGTGGAAAGGGCTATCAAGGCCTTCTTGCCGTATGTTCGGATCAGCCCTGCCGTGAATTCCTCGTCCTTGCCCTTGATCCCAAGAGTCTGGCCGTTGCATTTGTGGCAGTGGATCTCTTCTGGAGCGCCTGCAAGATGCATGAACCTCGTTGCCCCGCAGTTTATGCATCTGAGTTCAAGCGTCTTTGTCAGTGCATTCTCCTTGAAAGCTGAGATCACCCTCTCACGTGGCTCGAATGTCCCCACCGATTCTCCGGATGAGAACCTCTTGATCCCTATGTTGGCGAAATAGCTTGCCCGCTCCCTCTTATCAACAACTAACCTGATTTTGCCTGAAGAAATATCTGAAAGGACCCTCTCGGTTTTTTTGATATCGAAATACCTGAAGAAGATTGATCTCATCGTTTCCTCATAAACAACAGAGTACCTCATAGCGGTTATGAAGCGGTTCGATACGTTCGCATCGACAGAAAGAAGCCCGAACATACGGCCTACATGCAGGAACTTGAACCTCAGGAGCGAGGAGTTCTCAAGCACGGAATTCAAATCGCGCTCTATATTCCTGATCGAAAGGAAGGATCTTTTGATATGTTCCTCCGATAGTGGGTATGGGAGCTTCATCAGGATCCGGTAGGGATCTGTTACCGCAAAAACAGTTTCTGAAAGCAGCTCACTCAGTTTTTTTGAGAGCACCCGTGCTATGCACTCGTTGACCTTGTTGCCGAAGCAGGCATGGATGATCACAAGATCCTGGACTATCTCGATTACGACCGTCCGATCATCCGGAAGCGGATCAATCTTCTTTATTTTCCTCATCCGCCCGACTTCCTGGGCAACCTCGAATGAGACCGGAATGTCTTCTCCTGTCCAGGAAGGAACCATGATCTCGGATGTCGCGATTCCTTCTGCAAGGACCTCTTCAGTCGTGATGTCGACGACTGTCCACGGCTTGCCGTGCGAAAGGAATGATGTTCCCTGCTCAAGGTTCACGACGAATTCCTCATCCAGGGAGGAGATTATCCTGTTTGTTGAAATGTCCTTCATGAGGAACCTTTTGGTCTTTGGAATGGTGCTGAGGAAGGTGTAATAATATTCACGTGCCCTGGGCTTTGCCTTGAGGGTTATGCCCTTCTCCGTTTCATCATAATGGACTATCGACTCGCTGTAGAGCTGGAGTGCGATCATTCGCAGCTTCTCGTAGTCTATGCCGTAAGCGTATGAGCGTGAGAGGATCTCATGGATCTTTCCAAGGTTCATCCGGCCGAAATCCAGGAGGATCCCGACCACCTGGTGCGCTATCACGTCAAGGGCCCTTCGCTCGACCTTTTTTTCCTCCATGAAGCCGTTCTGGGCATATACTGAGATTACCCTTGATTCGAGTTCATCATCAAAATCATTGATGAATATCACTCCCTTGGGGGTCTTTTCCATGCTGTGGCCGGACCGTCCGACCCTCTGGATCAGCCTGAAGACCTGGTGGGGGGACCCGTATTGCATAACAAGCGTCACATCCCCCACATCGATTCCCAATTCAAGCGAGGAGGTGCATAGTATCGAGTTGATCTTCCCCTGCTTGAACTGGTCCTCGGTATCCTGCCGCACCTCCCGTGCAAGGGAGCCGTGATGGACTGCAACTGGAGCGCCGAGCTTCTGGAGCGATGCGCCAAGCTCCTCTGCAGCGCTCCTTGTATTGACGAATATGAGCGACCTCTCCTTTTCTGAGAGTTCCTTCATCCGCTCTATCCTGTACTTTTCTACGGAAAGCTCAAGCTCCCTGTTCTTTCCGACCTCGCAGACTGAATAGGGGCGGTCTCCGAATGAAAGCTTTGCTGCCTCCTTGGGATTGGCAACTGTAGCACTGATCGCAATCCGCTGGAAATCGGCGATCTGGTTCAGCCGCTCCAGTCCCATGGAAAGCTGCGCTCCTCGCTTGTTGTCCATTATATCATGGACCTCGTCTATTATGACGAACTGCACATTTGCAAGGTGCTTCCTCATGACATTCCCCATGAGAAGAGCCTGCAGCGACTCCACGGTTGTAAGAAGTATCTTCGGGGGATTTTTCCGGTGCTTCGACCTTTGGGCCTGGCTGGTATCGCCGGATCGGATATCATGGCTTATATCAAGCCTGTCGCACCACCAGTTGAATCTTTCCTTCAAGTCCCGGGAGAGTGCTCGCAGCGGAGTGATGTAGAGCGCGTTTATGCCAGGATCCTTGTTGTGGATCTTTTCAAGGACAGGAAGGAGGGCTGACTCTGTCTTTCCTGAACCGGTTGGCGCAAGAACCAGCACGTTGTCACCTGAAAGGACCTTTGGTATTGCAAGCTTCTGGATGGGAGATAGCTCCTTGAATCTGGATCTGACCAGGTCGGCAACTGACATCGGTAGTATATCATCTTGAGACTATAATAATGCTTTGAAGTATGATATCGTCTTTGCCAGCCCTTCCGGCAAGCTTGTCCTTGGAATCCAGCCGAGTTTTTTTGCAAGGGATATGTCCGGGCACCTTTTTCTTGGATCATCAACAGGGAGGTCCAGGAACTCAGTTTCTGATTTTATCCCGGTTATCTTCTCGATTTCTCCAAGCAGGGAAAAAAGGTCCCTCTCCTGGGGATTTCCAAGGTTTACAGGACCTGGAAGATCATCCGCTTGTTCAAGAGTCCTCAATCCGTCGACCAGGTCGTCCACGTAGCAGAATGACCTTGTCTGTTTTCCGCTACCGTAGATCGTGATTTTTTTCCCTGAAATGTTCTGCTTGATGAAGTTGCTTACGACCCTTCCGTCATCCGGGTCCATGTAGGGGCCGTAGGTATTGAATATCCTCGCGATCCTTACATGGGTTTTGTGCATCCGCATATAGTCTGTAAGAAGGGTCTCTGCAGCCCTCTTGCCCTCGTCATAGCATGCCCTCGGGCCGGTCGTGCTCACGTTTCCCCGGTAATCCTCTTTCTGCGGATGAACTGCCGGATCCCCGTATATTTCGGAGGTGGACGAGTGTATGACGGGCGTTCTGCCGGCATACTGAAGTACGTTCCATGCCCCCCAGACGGATGTCCTGAAAGTCTTGACCGGATCCTGCTGATATCTTTCAGGGCTTGCGGGACATGCCAAATTGTATATTATATCAAAGGAGGAAAGATCAGGCAGCGGATTAACAACATCATGCCGGACAAAGGTGAAACGCTCATTTTCCAAAACCTGGAGGTTCCTTTCATAGGAAGAAGAAAGGTCGTCTACTGCAACAACCTCATGGCCCTCAGAGAGCAGCCTGAGGCAAAGGTTTGTCCCTATGAATCCTGTTCCGCCGGTAACCAGATATCTCATATCAGCCCCTCCCGATGCAAAGGTAGGAAAGCCCTGCCTCTTCCGCATCCTTGCTTGTAAGAATCCTCCTGCAATCCAATAACGGCCTGTCACCGAGTATTTTCTTGAAGTAGGAGGCACTTTTCCTGAATTCATCCCATTCCTGCATGATTATGGCGGCATCGCATCCTGAAAGGGCCTCATCCATGTCAATGCAGTACCTGATTTTGGGGAATATCTTGCGCATGTTTTCCATCGCCTGGGGATCATATGCCCGGACCCGCGCGCCCCTCTCAATGAGTTTCGAAATCACTTTTATGGAGGGGCTTTCCCGGACATCGTCAGTCCCGGGTTTGAATGATAGGCCAAGAACTGCAATTTCCTTGCCGTCAAATTCCTCAAGTTTTTCCAGTACCCTGACTGTGTGATGCTCATTGGCCGAGATGACTGATTGGAGGATTGCCGGCTCGAGGCCCAGTCTTTCCGAATTCGAGATAAGGGCCTTGACATCCTTGGGAAAGCAGGAACCTCCGAACCCCGGACCTGCATCGAGGAATTTGTTCCCGATCCTTGCATCCGCGCCGATCGCATCAGCAACATCATCTATGTCCACGCCAACCTTCTCGCATACCTCGGAAAGCTCGTTGATCGTAGCAATCCTTGCTGCAAGGAAGGCATTCGATGCATACTTTATCATCTCGGAAGATCTTATTGATGTGAAGAATTTTGTGCATTTGAACGGCTCCAGGAACCGTCCGATTATCTCCCTGGTTTTTTCATCCTTTATGCCTATTACTACCCTGTCAGGATGGGAAAAATCATCAAGCGCCGTTCCTTCCCTCAGGAATTCAGGCATCATGGCAATTCCGAAACCAGATCCAGCCTTTTTTGATGAATTTTTTTCAATGATCGGTTGCACAACATCTTCGGTGGTTCCTGGAAAAACGGTGGACCGCACTACGACTACGTTGAACTTGGAGGAATCCGCCAATGCCTTTCCTATTTCCATGCTTGCAGATTCGATCTGTGAAAGGTCCTGGGAATAATCAGGGTTAGTGGGGGTACCAACTGAAATCAGGATGATGTCGGAGCCTGCCAAATCCGCATCAGCTCCGGCCTTTATGCTTATTTTCTCCATCCCCTTTTCGTAAATCGGGGATTTGCCTGAATTTATCAAACCGAGTTTCCGTTCATCTTTTTCCAGGCAGGTTACATCATGCCCAAGGGCAGAGAGTCCGACGGCCGTAACAAGGCCGACATAACCTGCACCCACAACAGTAACTTTCATTCATATGGGATGAGAGCGGTTCTTTTTTTATAGCCAATCGTCAAGCTTCTTGTTCAGCTTGATAAGATAAAGGAGGGCTGCAATAGGGATTGATAAAATCAGTGCCAGCGCTATGGCCGAGGACAGGAGCAGCTTCCATATTGTTGGCTGATAGAGATAATGCATGCCGTCCTTTGCCATAACGAAAACCCTTTTCGGCTGAAAGGGAAGGAACCAGAAGGTGTCTTCACTTAGGAGGATAAGGTCACGGCCTCTTGTCATTTCCCGGAATGCCATGAAATTTCCGGGCACGATTTCCGAGATAGGCATTTCCTCATAGCCGTTCCTGATATTATTCGAAGGCCTTGTAAACAGCAGCGCGTCCGGATCGGGGGAAGGCCCGCCGGCCCTGAACAGGGAATTTTTCGGGAGTTTGGGTTTCCCGAGCCTGTTCCATGAATAATCCCGGACTGCCTGAAGGAAATACGACAAAGCGGGAACACCGAGATAGAGCTGCATGCAGATGGAAGAATATGATTTGAGCAGGAAATATTTGATGAAATGTACAGGTTCATGTCCCATGGCGTAATAGGCAAGAAGGTTCCTTGCTGTTATGTAGAGCCCGAAAGGCGTGAAATACGAGTGGTAGAACGGATGGTGTATCACTATCCTCGGATCGTGCACCACTTCGCACGCGCTTGAGATTCTCCTGAAAAATTCCGAATCCTCCCCATATATGAAGAAGGGGGCATGGTGCAGTCCTTGCCTTTCAAGGACATCCCTTCTGACCATGAAGTAGTGGTTGCCGTATTCTATCCGGTGGCCTGAATCGAATGATCCGGAAACAGCGCAGACTCCACTTTCCATATTTTCCCTAAGATACCTCACTGCGTCTTTGCATGGTATTGCATCGTCATCGGCAAAAACCACATAGTCGAAGCCATTCTCCAGAGCGAATTTCGCGCCCTCTCTGAAGCCCCCTGCCGGTCCGATATCGGCAGTTTTGAGCACGGTGTAGTTGCCAGGCATTATATTCGCTGCTCCTGTATTCACGATGATGATATGGTCGGGTTTTTCGGATTGTCCATCGAGTGCATCGAGGTGCCTGTAGAGTTTTTCATTATTTTCGAATGTAACGATTACAATGGCCGCCCTCATAAATTAAATTATATACAGAAAAAGATTAGAAGACCTGCGTGATGTCCACACCCCTCTTCTCCCGTTGCGGAGGTGGATCGGACCTTCGGGGGATCTCCTGGATCGGCAGGCTCGGCTGTATCCTTGGCTGCTCGACTGCTGGCTTCTTCTCCCAAAACGGAAACTGCGGAAATTTTTCCCTTTCCCTTGGCAGTATTATTTGTCGCCCCATAAGATAGATTATGTATAACACTTTTTTTAAATATATGTAACTTCATTCTTCTTTAAAAACTTTTTAGAGATATTGATTGTTATGGAAGATATCGAATCGTTTCGTGAAGCAGGAAAGCTGGCGTCAAAAATCAGGGAGGAGAGTAAGGCACTTATCATGGTCGGCGAGTCGCTTCTCGATGTCGCAGAAACAATTGAGAAGATGATTTACGATGAGGGTGCAAAACCTGCATTCCCCGTGAACATTTCCATTAATGAGATCGCAGCGCATTTCACTCCTGAATTCGGTTCAGAAGCGACCCTTGAGGAGAAGGACCTCGTAAAGGTCGACATGGGAATCGAACTGGAAGGAGGGCTTTCAGACACCGCATACACTGTCGACCTCGGAGGAGAGAACGGCAAGCTTGTAGAGGCCTCGGAGAAAGCGCTCGAGAAGGCCATCGGAACGATTAAAGAGGGCATGAAAGTCGGGGAAATCGGAGGGGTGATCGAGGATACAATCAAGGGATACGGATACAAGCCCATATCAAACCTCTCTGGACACATGATAAAATCCAACGAGCTGCATGCCGGAGTGGAGATTCCGAACGTCAAGACGAATGACAGCTATGAACTGAAGGACGGGGAGATATTCGCTGTGGAGCCTTTTGCGACTACGGGCGAAGGCTATGTCGAGGATCTTGATTCCGTTGAGATATTCTCAATTTATGCTCCCTCCAAGGTGAGGATGAGACAATCGAGGAAGATAATCGAATACGTAGTCAATAATTACGGCATGCTGCCATTTTCAGAAA
>JBNLBN010000030.1:0-12792 GCA_050303335.1 Candidatus Micrarchaeia archaeon | reverse complement strand
GTGCGGGAGATCCTCTGCCTTTTTGTTCCAGGAACATACGGGCTGTGCATCAGGAACCTGAAGTAGGCATCGATCATTTTTTCGTCCGGCTCGAATCCCTCCTGAACAAGTTTGAGTCCGATATCGATTCCGGCAAGGTCTCTTCTCATGGAATAGCCTGCCCAAAACGGTTTTTCAAGCAGCCTTGCCTTCACATGCCTGCCGGAAAGACCGACAAGCCTTCCAATCCTGGTTTTTTGCCGGATGACCCTTTTATGGTCCAGCCCTACTATCTGGGGGGATGTAAGGATCGCATCACGGATCTTTCTCTTGTTTGCGTAGATCTCATGCATCTGCCTCATTACCCTCTCATGGTCGTAGCTCGGGAATGCCGGGAATTTCAGGGTAGCCCTTATCACCTTTTTCCTGCTGCCGTATAATCTTGCAAGGTCATCAACCTTGTTCCTATGGTCGTATCCTGCAAACTGGGGGTATGACAGTATGATCTCTATAATCCGCGCCTTGTTTCTGTAGACTTCCACTGCATCATGGAGCGCCCTCTCATGGTCAAGGCCTACGAACGGGGGATGCTTGAATATTGCCCGTATGACATCTTCCCTGCTTCCGAAAACCTCTTCTGCCTCTTCCAGTTTTGAGTGGTGGTCCAGTCCATAAAACGGAGGAAAAACAGAGATGGCATTCCTTACTGCCCTGACAGTGCAGTCATAGAATTCAGCGATCTGGAAGATCCTTCCGGCCATTTCCTCATATGTGCCGGTTTTGAAAATCCTGTTCCCGGCCAGATGATCTGCCTGATCTCCGGTGAATCCCAGCCTGAGGAGCACATCCTTCATCTTGACAAACTCGCTCTCACCGCTTTTAAAAGCGGGGGCTCGGGGCCTTCTGCCTGAGAAATCCGTTTCCTTTTTGTTCCCGGAACATAGGGGCTCTTCATATGGAAATTGATAAATTTTTCCAGCATCTCCCTATCAGGAACAAACCCCTCTCCAACTAATCTTCTTCCAACATCCAAACCTGCAATGTATCTTTTAGCAGAATAACCCGCAAGAACCGGGTTGGAAAGAATCATGTCAATTACCTCTTCTTTACCCAGTCCGACCAATGCCCCAAGCTTTATTCTTTCCCTCAAGACCCTTTTATGATTATAACCGACAAAAGCAGGATACTTCAAAACTGCACCAATCACTTTCATTTTGTCCCCATAAATCCCCGCAGCAACCCCAACTGCCCTCTCATGGTCATAGCCGGCAAACTGGGGCCAGGCCAATACGATCCCGGCAACCTTCTTCCTGTCTCCATAAACATCAGCAGCATCCCTAACCACCCTCTCATGGTCCAGGCCGGCAAGCTGGGGAAACCTGATAATCGCATTTTTCACTTTTGACCCCTCTCCATACACCTTTGCAGCCCCCCTTACTGCCTTCTTATGGTCATAGCTTGCAAACTGGGGAAACCTGATAATTGCATTTTTCACCGCTGCTTCATCCCCATAAACCCTGAAAGCATCCCTCACGACCCTCTCATGGTCCAGGCCTGCAAACGGAGGGAATCTCATAATCGCGCTTTTCACCTTGGTTCTGTCCCCATAAACCAGGGCAGCATCACCAACCGCCTTCTCATGGTCATAGCCTGCAAACTGGGGCCATGCCAATACGATCCCTACAATATTCTGCCTGTCCCCGTAAACCTGGGCAGCATCCCTCACAACCCTTTCATGATCATAATTGGCAAACTGGGGCCATTTCAATGTTATCTCCCTTACAGCCTTTACAGTACAATCATAAATACCGGCAATATCCATGAATCTCTGAATCAGCTCTTCTTCAGTTTTTTGTTCATGTCTGAAATAATCATGATCGGAAAGAAACCTGGCTTCCTCTATGCTAAAACCGATCTTTGTCAGGGTTTGCTGAAGAGACATATGTTGAATTGTGATTAGGCGTGATTATAAATGTTAGAGTCTGATCAGGAACGTCGTCCTGTAATATCTCTTGCCCTGCTCCACTCCGGCAAGCTTTGTTGTAATCGTTGCCTTGACCTTCATTTCTGAAAGGAGCTCCACTACCGCCTTGGATGATCCGACATAAATGTCCAGGCCGCCGTGCTTCTCCTCCTCCTTTGCGATGAACGTCTTGTTCTTCAGCTTCCCATAAATCATGTCTGCCCATTTCTCTATTCTCCTTTCGTTGCCCCGCAGTTGGATGATTCCCTGGAAGTATCCTCCACTTGCCCTTGAGCAGAAAAGGCAGAGCGTCGGCTCCATCTCAAGTATTATCCTCTTTTTTATGGTCGCAGTGGATCCGTCCTTACCAACCTTGAATTCGGCTATCTGCTCATCCATGTCGAATTCGCCGGAATCGAAGTTCCCCTTGCATTTTCTTACCACGTAGTCGCTGATAGCCTTCCTGCTGAATTTTATCCATTCCCCGCTGATCCTTATCTTTTCACAACGGTTGCACTGGGTTATCCTGAGTTTTGTCGGACAGGTGATCTTGACAGGGTAGCAGTCGACACAAAAAGATTCTATGAAATCCTTCTCATCGCTTGTTGCCCCGCATTTCGGGCAAAGCAATTCGCTCATGATTTAAAAGGGTTGACAATGTATTAAAAAATAATGACCAACATCAACAAGGCCATAAGTCTAACATCATACCTCGTAGCCTTGCCCAGGACGCCCTATATGGTCATCTCGATCATCCTCATAGGTCTGCTCTTCGGGATTGCGACCCAGGACGAGAAGGCCCTGGAATCAGGGCTGATGGACGGACTGCTCCTTTTGACGTTTCCAGCAATACTTTCCGCAGTGGTGGTGAAGATCCTGCTTCGCAGGATGCCTTTCAGGAGGATAATCGCGACGGCACTTGCAGGAGAGATCGTCTACATGCTTGCCTACTCACTCAGCTTCCTCCTGGTCGATGTCAATGAGTTCTGGTCGCAACTGGTCATAATAGTCGGATCATCCGTGGTTTTCATTCTCTGGTATGTCATTGCCAGGTTCATATTCATCCTGAAATACAGGTCCATACTCTTTGCGATGATCCAGCTGCTCCTTTACCTGGTATTCCTCGGATCGCACCAGGCGATCTATTTCACTGACCAGTCATTCATCGATTATGCCGCGAAGTTCTACATATCCGCTTTCATACTGTTCGTCTCGATATCGATTTTCTTCTACATAATCAATGCCCCAATGAAGAAGAACCTTGGCATACGGAGCACTGATGCAATGTCCTATTTCTTCAGCCAGTGGCTTTATCACAACAAGGACATGGAAAGCGCATTCGAGAAGGTTGGGGAGGATGCAAAAACCATAGTTTCTGTGATGGGGTTCAAGAGGAAGGATGACACCATCTTTTTCGTTACGCCATGCGTCCATTACGGGCCGTTCGGGAATCTGGGAGGCTCGGAATTCTCATATCTTATTGCAAAGGAGATGGACGAGAAATACAAGTCAAAGACGTTCGTTTTCCACGGCACTGTGACGCACGACCTCAATCCTGTTTCCGGAAAGGAGATAAGGAAGATACTTTCCGCAGTTGATTCCTCGATAAATGATGCAAAATACCAGGATGCAAAAGTCTCAATTTCACTCGGGCAGGTGGACGAGTGCAGGGCACAGAACCTGCGCGTAAACAATTCATCCATTGTATCGCTTTCAAGGGCTCCGAAACTGACCGAGGACATAAATTTCGGGCTTGGCCTGGCTCTACAATGTGAGGCTGAGAAGAAGTCCGAAAATGCGATGATAATAGACCAGCACAATGCCGAGACTGGCGAGATAACAAGCTTCGAGCCTGCAAGCCCTGTGGGCTACAGGTACATCCAGGCATTGAAATCGTCATTCGGAAAAACAAAGGAAAATCCATTGAAGATCGGCGTATCATTCAGGGATCTGAAATCAGGAGTGGTAGGTTCCGGCGGGCTGAAACTTGCGGTGTTTTCAACAGATCCGGAATACGTGGTGGTCCTTATCGATTCCAACGGGGTCACTCCGGGATTCAGGCAGAAGATTGAGGACTCGGTAAAGGAAAAGAATCCGAAGGCCATAGTCGGCGTCTTTACGACCGACACCCACCAGATCAACATGGTGCGCGGCGTAGTCAACCCGCTCGAGGATGAAAGCACTATAGAAGTGATAAATTCAGCCTATTCCGAGGCAAAGAAGGATATGAAGAGCGCCAAGTTCTTTGCCGATACCCGGTGGTTCGACATCGCTGTAATCGGTGCCAAGCAGTCTATCGAACTGATCTCCACGGTAAATTCGATCGTTGCAATATCAAAATTCACCCTGCCTCTCATCCTGATCGGAGGGCTTCTCCTCCTTATAGCGGTTCTTGGAATAATCTAAATCCTGATCCTATCCCGGTTGAAATACGGGGTGGTCTTCTCATTTTTTCTTATGAAAATGCGTTCCAGTTTTCCGAATCCTATTGCCCTTAGCGCATCGAGTGCCACCTCATCCTCCAGGACAGCGCCTGCCTTGATGAGGTCCGAGGGGGTGACGTCCCCTCCAAAGAGCCTTTCAGCATTTTGTCGGTATGACAGGTTGTCCCGCACTGCCTTGGAAAAAGCAGATGAAATCTCATCATCTGCTACATACCCCTGGCCCACCAGCTTCTTTCTGATCCTCTCAAATTCACTGAGATCCGCTTTGAACGGAGCCCCAAATCTTTTCTTAATCTTGACTACGAAGTCCAGGACGTTCATATCGTTGAATTCTGCCGGAATAGCAAAGGTTGATTTCGTGTGGTATTCCCACACGGCAAGTACAAGGCCGGATTCAAACCCGTAAACTCTGTCTATGCTCCCACCATGCAAAGCCGCAACGAATCTCCTTGCAGCTTCCCTGTATTCTTCTGCCGGGTCATTGAATGATCCTTCCAACTGATCGATTATCTTCCCGCCGTTCTTTATTACTGAAAGCGATTTCCTCGCTTTTTCGAAAAATTCCCTGTTGCTTTCTTTTCCTTCGCTGTATCCCATCAGGGGAGGTATGCAGCCGACAATCAATTCTTCCGGCAGCTGCTCGTGCGAGTGCTTGTGCCGCCTTCCCATTGTCACTCCCTTGTAAACTATCGGCGTATCTTTTACCATCTCAGGCATTTCCCTTGCAAGGAATTCGAATAATGTCCTCCTGAATATTGCAGTGAGTTCGAGCCGCTCAAGAAGCATTGCTGCCGGATCTTTTTTTCTTGGCGGCGCATCGCCCGTAATCCCCCGGAACAAAACTCCCTGCTCACTTCCTCCAGTATCCATTGTCCGCAGTTCAAGGACATCGAGCACATTTACAGTTGCGTGCTCTGTAGAAATATCTGATGCAAAATGCTCTGCAACGAGCCTTATTTCCGGGCGTGCATCAATAGTTCCTGATGATCCTCCGCTTCCTGAACCCTTTCCCCTCAGAATAAGCGAGATGCTTTGCATTGTCGTTCTCCTGATTGTCGTATATAGCCTGTAGGCATCGTCAAATTCCCGGCTCATGATCTTTTCTATGTCCGGACAAATTCCGGCAACTAATGAGAATACCCTGTCCTTCTCCCTTGGCGCAATCACTTTCCCGCCAAGCCAGCCGTTCCTTATATGGCTCAGGCTGATCATGACTTCCCCTTCAGCAAGTTTCTCACGGATTCTTTCCCCGGCCTCCCCAGGTTCATCCTTTAGTCCGAGGCCCAATCCTGATCTAAGATGATAATTAAAAGCAGTTGTCCCTTGGGCAAAGAGCATGGGTGCTGTGGCTGCGTATCTCGGGCTTTTCAGCAATGCCTCTTCGGCCTGCTCCAGGCTGATCCCCCCAACCCCTTTCTTAGCAAAAAGTACGTCCTCCCCTTTTTTCAGTTCCCTCGCCCTTTTCTGTATGAACTGGTCTCCGATTTTAACGCTGACCTGGGAATTCACATCAAGAATTGAGGTGCCGAAAATTGTCCTTACCAGCACTGATCTCTGCAGCTTCAGGGCCTTCTCGGCCTTTCTCTTGGATTTCCTTCTTTTCAATGATGAACTCATGACTACCCACCGTCGGCGCAGCATCTGAATCCTGTTGAATAGAGTGCCGCATTCCTTGTAAGCGTACCATCCACGGCATTGCATCCCAGTCCCTTCCTGTGGCTGAATGTTGTCCCGTAGAGGATCCCCAGTTTCATCATGTGCCCTCCTACCATCACCGTTTTTGGATTACTGCTGATTTCTGTCCATTCGGAGATATTCCCCTGGAGGTCATAGACTCCGTTGCTGCTGCATTCGGCATATTCTCCCCCTCTTGTCAGGTACCTCTTCTCAAGGGGAAGATCAAGCTCCGGATCGACTATCCATGCCTCCGGGCTCCCAAGATCGATTTCAGGATTCAGGGTGATCCCGACCTCGCCTATCCGGGGGTCGTTGTAATGCTTCCCGTTCATCTGCTTTAGTTCGAGGCCAGGATTGATCACTGTGAGTATGTGGGGGAATTTCCCCTCATTGCAAGGGCCTTCGGTTCCTCTGCAGGCAATCTTCATCTCGTTTATCCGGCAGAGTCTCTTGCCGGCATTCCTGCAAAGGATATCTGCCTGCAGCTGGCTCACATGCATCTGGGGCAGCATGCACGCTCCGGACCTGCCTTCGAGAACATCGAGTCTTTCCGGAAGGGGCATGTTGTGCGAGACTGCTGCCTTCGCCTTTCTGTGATAGACGAAGTTCTCGAACCTGTCTATGCAGAAATTCTCCACTCTTGCCATTCCTTTCCCGCAGCCCGGACCATCCTCAATTTCAGGAACTTTGCACCGGAATTTCTTTGCAGGAGGAGCTTTCTTCACGGGCGGCTTTGATTTTGCAGGTTGTCTTGCCGACGGCGCTGCACTATCGGGCTTATTGATTGGCGCCGGCGCTTTCTCAGTCGTGCTGCACGCTACTGCAACTATTGCTGCTAATTTCAATGCCCTCATGGATTGTTATTGGATGAAAAATTTTAAGTACCAAGCATCATCCTGAGTATGTCCCTTATTCCCGGGGCAAAACCCATGATGATGATAAGGAGGGCAATGAAGTACTTGTCCTCATCATCCATCTTCTCCTTCTTTATCACATACACGGCCCCGAATCCGATCAGCACCTTGAGGAGGTAGAAGAAAAAGAATGTGTCTGCAAAGTTGCCTATCGCAGCGGAAAATACGTGCTGCTCGAAATACCGTATCCCGGTCATGTTAGAGAAAATGTCGATGGAATAGAAAGTTGCAGCTCCATCAAGCGCCTGGCCGCCGACAATGAGCGCGAAGATCCTGTCCCTGAAATGCCAGAATGCCGCCGCTGCGGGAATAGTCCCTAGGATGATTATCGGAATCGCATGGACTGCGTATTCAAGGAAAGGCAGTATGAGGAGAAAGGCGGCAGCCCAAAGGACCAGGCCTACAGCCGGAAGGAGGTCGAGCCTTTCCTTCCTGTAGAGAACGAACATGGATATGAGCAGGATCGATGCGGTTACAATGTAGATTCCCGGACTGACCGTGAGGTAGCCGTAATCGAATATCCCGCTTGACAGTATGAACTGGTGGACCGGAGTAATTGGCAGGAACTCCCCTCCGTCTACTGCATCAGTAATGGACCGGAGTGTCGAGCCGAGGGCTACAAAAGGAAGTATTCCATAAACGAATTTTTCATCAATGGGTATCCGGCCCTTGATGATCTTGTGGAGGAGGTAAACCGACAGGATGGCTATTGCTGCATATGTTAGGGTGTTTACTATATTATAGCCGGTCTTTGACCAGATGGGGTCTACAAAGTAATCGTATATAAAGTTTTCCATTCTACCTCATTCCATGGATAATAGGCGTAAGAAAATTATTAAATCCAGTGCCAAATCCTCGGTGAAGGAGCTCGTATCAAAGGCATTCGACCAATACAGGCAGAACAATGCAGGCCGGTCCAGGAGATACATCAAGATGGCAATGGATCTGCTTACAAAGAACAGGATACGCCTTCCAAAGGAGCTCAAGAACAGCTTCTGCAAAAAATGCCACCTTGTATGGATACCAGGAAAGACAGTCAGGGTAACCTTTGACAAAAAGCACTCGTGCCTGAGGCTGCGGTGCGAATGCGGATATTCGAAAAGGATATAATAACTTACAAAAAAGGTTCTTCTATGGATTTTGACGATCACATAAAGTCAGCGCTTGATTCTGTTGAAAGCTCTATGGAGGAGGATCTGAGGGGCGAGGATCCGGTCGTCTACGGGATTCTCTGGCCATACATATCAAGAGGAGGAAAAAGGATCCGGCCTGCGCTTTCACTGATAACAGCATCCGCGCTGGGGGCAAATCCTGAGGACCTCGTGGAGCCTGCCTCAATAATAGAGCTGTTCCACAACTTCACGCTCATACACGATGACATAGAGGACGGATCGCAGTACAGGCGGGGGGAGCCGACGCTGCATATAAGCCACGGAATCGCCACTGCCCTGAATTCCGGGGACGCGCTGTATACGCTTATCTGGAAGAAGATCACCGGGCTTTCATCAGATGAAAAGCTCCAGAAGCTTTATGTAGACGGATTCAAGGAGGTGGTCGACGGCCAGGGCCACGAGATACACTGGATACAGGCATCAAAATTCGATGTGACGGAAGAAGAATACCTGCACATGATCCGTGGCAAGACAGCAGCACTGATGGGGCTTTCCTGCGAGGTCGGAGCCTATTTCTCAAAACCGGAGTACCGCAAGGCTTTGCGGGCATACGGGGAAAACCTGGGCCTTGCATTCCAGATCCAGGATGACGTACTGAACCTGACCGGAGACTTCGAAAAATACAAGAAGGAGATCGGAGGAGACATTACGGAAGGAAAAAGGACCCTCATCATAGTGCATGCCCTAAGGAATTCAGGAAACAGGGAGCGCCTGATGGATATCCTGAAATCAAAGGACCCATCGCTCATAGATGAGGCGATAGCGATACTTGAAGAATCAGGTTCCATAGAATATGCAAGGGGATATGCCAGGAATCTTGTCGAAAAGGCAAAGAAATATCTCGCCGAAGTGCCTGATTCCCCTGACAAGGCTACTCTCGTGAAAATCGCTGATTATGTGGTAAACCGTGAATTATGAAAAGGTATTTATATGAGTTCATGATAACTTTTCCTAATGAACTCCCAGAAACTAGCCTTGTTCGTATTACTATTGGTAAGTTTTTCCTTGGCGTTCGATGTCAGCGAGTATCTTTTTGAAGGTGAAGATTCCGTATCAGTAACTTCCACTGATTTTACTATCAACGCAACGGATTACTCCATTGTAGCATTGAACGGACAGGATACGTTCCTTTTGAAGGAGGGTGAGCCGGTAACAAGCAAGAGCGAGATATCCGACATCCTTTATATCTATTATAAGAAATCCTATTTTCCCTCACAGGAGGAGCTGGACGATCTGCTTTCACATATAGAAAGATTCAACGAGAGCAGGAATGACGGCTACAACTGGAAGAACAAGGAGGAATATCTCTGCAGGGACGAGATCCTATTTTCGAGCGGCAAGATCACTGTTTCTGGCCAGCCCGTAACCTGCAAGGACGAGGAGAGTTGCCAGAAGAATGCAATGCTTCTCTTTGCAGCATACGGCGAAGGGCTCGGCCTGGGATCGGTTGACCCGCTTTATGACGGCCTTGTCGAATTCGCAATCCCGAGTTTCGAGATGGACGAGATCCTTGGAAACTATGTCGACAAGATCGAGAACCTCAACGAGGATAACCTGGTGGAGTCCATCCAGTACATCGCAGACAATGCAGACACGCTTGAAGAGAATGCGTTGAAGGTGGAGAAGACGATTTTCAGGACCCCGAGGCTCGATGATGAGAAGGACAAGCAATCATGTTACCTCAAATGCTTTGCCATCTGCCCGTCATTCGATCTTGACGAGGATGCGGCTGCGGACATCAAGGACGCAGCAGAGGATCTTGCAGACAAGATCGCACCACTCTCGGATTACGTTGAAAAATCAAACCAGCTCTATGAAAGATCCAATTCCAGGATCAACTACTCAAACACGGAGCATCTTGCTGAACAATATTCCGGCGATTTGGATGATCTTAACCAAACTGCCACCTCTGCAATCAATTTAGGAGAGGAGGCAACAGAACATGTTCTCGACTATTCCCTCGCGCAAAAAGTCTCGAGGCTGAAGCAGCTCAACGCTGAGATTCCGAACAACATTGATGCAAGGGACTTCGATTCCATGGAAGAGGATTTCTCTGAATACAAGGTCCTGCTTTCCCAGGTCAAGAACGAATCATCGGAGCTCCTTGAACAGTACAACGAAACAAGGAACGACAAGAACATCGCAAACTCGCTCCTGCTTGTCCTTGAGACCAAGGACCTCGATCCGGTATCAAGCGGAACGCTTGAACTCCTCAAGAACCGGAGCGCAGACCTTGATGCACAGTTCAGGGACGGAATCCCCATCGCGAAATACGAGTCTCTTGAGGTCGAATACGAGCAGCTTAATGAGGACGGGCAGCAGCTCCTAAAGAAGGAAAGCGACATGCCTGCAACCCAGGTGCTGCTCCTTTTCAGGGGTTTTGCAAAGAATGTCAATTCGGGGATAGCGAATGTTGCTGATGAGAGCGAGGTCATAGAAAGGACCGAGATCGCAGAGAACAAGACATTCATGCTCGGCATATTCTCGGCCATGCTGTTCATATCGATGCTATCGATTGTCGTGCTTCTTTCTCTGTTCGTGCTTGCAAATACCCAGTTTACAATACCCAAGTCCGCGCACATATTCGGAGCGGCGTTTGCAGCGGTATTTATCATCCTTCTGGGATTCAGCCTTTTCACATTCATATTCCTGTCCAAGACTTCATCCGACGCAACTCTCGACGAATATCTCGAGGATTTCGACAAGGGTGAGTCCACGGCCATAATCGTAGATCTCCAGGATACAACGTATGCGGATTCAGAGGCCATGAACGAATGCGCCAGCAGCCTGGCAGAGACTGTGGGCAGGATGGATAAGGACTGGACGATCTACCGCCTCACTGCCAGCCAGTGCATGAAGGTAGATTCATCAGGATCAAAAAGCCTCACAATCTCCGAGTGCGAGGAGGCGATAGCGGCAGAGCCATCATCATTCGAATTGTCATATTCGGTCTCGAACGAACCTCCCAAGTTCTCGATAATATACAACAACAAGGCAGAAATCAACGCCAACACGGACTACTATGAATCATGTCCGCTTGTTTCACTTTTCAGTTGATCGCATGGATGAAGTGGAGATAGTTCCGGAAGTCGTCGAAGACAAGCAGGACAACAGGCTGCCAATAGCAGTCGCAGTAATCGCAGTCGTCGTGATTGCATTCTTCTTCCTATCCTCAAAGCCATATGATCCCGGAATGGATGTGGATCAGCAGACATTCCTGGAGTTCTTCTCCGATTCGCAGAATGTCATTATATTCATGGATGTCCGGGGGGTAAGCGATCCATTGATCAGGCAGAACATCTTCCAGTGCGGGGTCGATTTTGCAGGTTCGACCGGTCTTGTGACAAAGAACACGACCTATTTCTCTCTGGGAGAAGTCGGCTGCGTCACCCCTCTAGGGGAGAACACTGACGAGTACTGCTATGACCGGATGAAGGATGCCATGGTTATCTACATAAAGAGCGGAGAGGAGACCACCTATCACCAGAAAGGTATGATGGTCGGAATCAATTCTGATTATGATGTGCCATGCGGAATACATTCCGGATGATCATTTCCTGTATCTCAGGAAGGCGCCGACGCCGGCAAATCCAGACATGAACTGGGACCCTTCCGCCGTATTGGTCGAAATTATCTCCACCTCGATGTCGTTTTCCCTCGCAAGATCTGAAAGGTAATCGATGAGCGGAACCGTTTCCTTCAGTTTCATACCCTCGTAATTTTCCGGAGGCTCATCCTTCATTATCTTCTGGACTTCCTCCCCGTTATTGTCATAGAAGCCGACATTGTATTCAAGCCCTTCGGAGAGCATCACCATCTCCGCCTGCTTCGAAATTATCGCGTCCTTAACCTGCCTGACTCCGTAAGTTGCAAGGCCGTCATGCACTATATAATCGATGAACCTGTCGATGAGCTTCTTCTCCTTAATGGCCTCCTGCTTCTCGAGGATGGTGTCGCTCTTGGAGAGCACTTCACGGACGCCGTATTCGTCGGTGTAGCCGGTGTCCACCACCCCGAGGACCTTGAACTGGTAGTTGAAAGGGGACATCTTCATGAAGTTCTCCTTTGTCGGGCCAGGGCCCCCGACAATCACAGCCTTGACCTTGTGGAGGAGCGTTTCATCCATGGACTCTCCCACCTTTTTGTAGTAGTACTCGATCTGCTCTTCAATGAGCCTCTCGTATCTTCTTGCAGACTGTCCGCCCTTCCTGATCTTGGCGTGGGCCTGCGATGTGATCTTTTTAACGGTGTTGATGTTTGTTCCCTTGACAATGGCAATTGTTGCCTCCCTTCCGTCAAGGACGACGATGCCATAGGCGTCGGCCGATTCGAGCATCTGTTCAAGAGGCTCAAGGAAGAACCTACTGTCGCACCTGTATGCACCAATATTCAGAATTTCAGGCGGCTCTATCGCAAAAATCTCTATATCCGTCTTTGCCGGATTGTCGGAAATGTTGCCGCAGAACATGGCAATGCCGTTTTTTGGGGTCTTCTTGTAAATCTTCATGTGATTAAGGATCTTTTCAAGCGCGCCGGTCACGTTGAGCTTTGTTGATTTGGACTTGATGTTCGATGCCTGGCTCATTTCTTCACGGAGCTTTGCACCCATCTCATGCATGGGTGATCCTGCCGGTATGTATACT
>JBNLBN010000029.1:0-13526 GCA_050303335.1 Candidatus Micrarchaeia archaeon | reverse complement strand
GAATACGGAAAGACGAATCCCAATCTGCCAGGAACCTACAGGGACATCATGGCAGCTGCTGCAAAAAAACTCATTGAAAGGGCAGACTGCGTCTTCTATACTCCTGACAATTCGCTAAGAGGAGTGAGGACAAATCTTGCAATAGCACAGCAGCTAATCAGTGAAAACGATATCCAGGTTGGTGCAAGGCCATATATTCAGCCATCTATGAAGCGCTGACTTATTTCAATTCTTTCTTCTTTTATTTCAAAACTGTATCCTGAAAAACCGTCTCCGTAATAGAGAGTTCCGCCCACGTTCCTGAATCCCGGGTGGAATAATTTCTCTTTGATTTCGAACGTATATGATTCGCAGTCATCTTCGGTTGGCTTGTTTGCAACTACCTCATTGTCATTGCTTATGAATACGAAGCCGTCAAAATATGCAAGCTTTGAGTTTTTTTCAATTTCAGGCGCTGCATAAGCAAACGTCTTTTCGCCCAGAATGTCAACAACAGCAAGCACTTTTTCTTCAGTAATAAAATAAGCGTGATCTTCACCATGGACCCAATCTATAATTCCGAGCCTGTGGATTTCCGTAATATCGGTTGCATAAATCCTGTAGCCCAGGCAGATATCGTATCCGCAATCGTCCTTCTCGGAATATGCAAGAAGGTTTTTGTTTGTTATGATGATCACCCGGTCCCTGCAATCCGCATCGAATATCCTTTCGTCCTGGAACAATGGAACCGAATCAACTGTTCCATGAGAAAAAAATGAAACACTGTCCTTTTCGACAATGCATTCCCCGAACACTTTTCTTTCGGGTTTTACTGGATCAGGAGCTTTCACAGGAGCCTGCTTTGCGCATGAAATAGCAGCAACAGCAAGAACCCCGAAAAGCCTTTTCATTTTTTATCCCCGTGATATTCTCTGTTTTGAGGATTATATTTGTTTCCAAAAGCGAGTCTTTTTGTGATCTGGGGCTTTCCCATCCCGTGGGCAAGTCTTTTTGTTATTATCATGGGGTAAATATGTATGTTACAGTTTATAAATATTTATGTAATAGAACCAATTTTAACTGCTATGAAGTTTATTTATTCCAATGAAAGCGGTAATTCTGGCAGCAGGCGAGGGAACAAGGCTCGGAGTCCTTACAGAGACAAGGCCCAAGTGCCTTCTCTACTGCGGCGGAAAGCCTATAATCCACCATCTTGTTCTTGAGGCGAAGAAGGCTGGCATAACAGAGATCATAATGGTGGTGCGGCATTTCAAGGAGCAGATAATCGAATATTTCTCGAAAAATGACCTTGGAATAAAGATCGAATTCGTTGAGCAGGGCCCCGGAAACGGTACAGGCTCGGCACTGCTCTCGGCCGAAAACCTGATTAACGACACCTTTGTGGTCCTTGCCGGGGATACAATTACTGATTCATCAGCAATTAGATCGGTGATAGAAAAGCATGCGGGCCAGATAACGATAGCGGTCAAGCACGTTAAGAACCCCCATGAATACGGTGTTGTTGAACTTCACAACGGCAAAATCAGCCTGTTTGAGGAAAAACCGAAAAACCCCAAGACCAATCTTGCCAATCTTTCAATATACTGCATGGAGCCGACGATATTCGACAGGCTCAAGAAAGTCGGGAAATCAGAGCGCGGAGAATACGAAGTCGTCAATATGTTTGTCGGGGAGACTGCAGTTATTGTCGATTCATTCTGGAGGGACATCGCATATCCATGGGACCTTTTCGAGGCGAACGAACACCTTCTTGAAAAGACAGACTCGAAATCCGGAAATGTCGTGAATTCAACGATAAACGGCAAGGTCATTATGGAGGAAGGGGCAAAGATTGTCCACAGCTACGTTGAAGGATGCTCATATATCGGAAAAGATACTGTAGTGGGCCCGAATGCCTATCTTCGCGGATACAACTCCATCGGAAAGAACTGTTCGATCGGCGCAGGAACCACTGTCAAGAATTCTATCCTGTTCGACAATGTCAATGCCAAGCACCTTGCATATATCGGAGACAGTGTGATAGGCTCGAATGTGAATCTCGGCTCTGGAACTCAGATCGCGAACTTCAGGTTCGACGAGAAGAACGTGGTAGTATACACAGCGCGCGGATGGATCAACAGCGGAAGAAAAAAGCTTGGTGCAATAATAGGAGACAATGTAAAATTCGGCGTGCTCTCATGTACGATGCCAGGGAAGATGATCGGATCGAACTGCTGGATCCATTCCGGAATAATAGTAAACCAGAACATTCCCTCGAACAAGAGGGTCTATACAAAGCAGCCGATCGAATATCTAGACAATTAGCGTCTGTTCCACTCTGATAATCTCCTCAACGATTTTCCTGCCCTTCGATTCGCCAGGAGTGCTATCTGCAATATTTTTTATCGCTCCGGCAAGCGTATCGGCAGTTCCTTTTTCAAAACCGAATTCCTGAAGACCCTCCGAAATGACAAGGAGGCTGGTTTCCCTTATTGCCAGGAGGATCATTTCTGAATATATGTTTCCTACATCCGAGTTGGCCTGGAAGAATTCTATAAGATTTTGCTCGTTTTTCAATAGGTATGCCCTGGCTTTGGGATCCCTTTCGAGTTCCCTTGATGTCTCTTCAATGAGCGTGCAGCTTTGGAATTTATCGGTTATCTGCTCGACAAGCGGATGTCTGAGTGCCCTCACTGCCACTGCATCCGGCACCCCTTCTATTGATATTTTCAGAATTGCATCCCCTCTGCGGAGCTCAAGCTCTCTCTTAGCCATGTTAATATTTATGGATAATAATGTTTAAAAACAGAGCATTTACTTACATTTATATATAGTTTATGACAATATAACAATGTTTTCTTATTTTTAGCTGGGGTTGAAGTTGTCGAAGGTGGGGAACATTGGTTTATAAATCATTTGTTTCAAATAGTATATAGTAATGTTTATGGAGATGGGATGATGGGAGGACTAAAATTACATAATCAAGGGCAATCTTTTAATTTTACTCGCCGAATGAGAGATAGGTTTTATCAAAGGGCTGCATTAATTGCAAGCCTTGCACTAGGTGTCAATATGGCTCAACCGATAATGAGAGATGCTCACGCTCAAGAAAAAGGGGATGTATCAAAGGTCCAGAAAGCGACCGATTCAGTTGCAACGAACATGTCTGGCATCAGAAAGACTTTTTCCGAGATGAAAAGCAATGATATCCCAGCCCAGGTGAATTACGCAGATCCTAATGTCAAGAAGCTTTTGAGTTCCCTTGAGGCGCTTGACGATACCCTCAAACCATACAACAACGGTTCTTCTTCTATCCCAGTATCAGGAAAAACCGACAAGGAAAGATACCAGTCATTGAACAGATGGCTCGGTCGTGACAAGGATGCCCCACTTACCGAAGATTCACTTGTGATGCTTGAGCAGAAAGTGATGGTTGCAGCCGCTGCTACTAGCGCATCGTCGACTGCAGCAGCAGTAGCAGGAACAGTTCCTGCAACAACAACATCATCACCTCCAGTTACAACAGCAGTACCTGTCAAGGTTGATCGGAGGGCTGAATACGCCCAGACGCTGGAGAACCTTGCAGTAGTTGCCGAACACGGAAGCTCAAGCTTTGTTAGGACCCAGGCACAGAGCCACATCGACAAGATCAATACAGAACTTGACGGCGATGCAAGGCAGTCGAAACTGGAAAAATACGACAAGGACGCACAGACATTCCTTAACCAGAACCTTTCCAAGGCGCAGGAGAAAGCTGCAGAAGGAACGCACGTAGCGCAGTTGTCTCCGGAAGAAAGGTCAGGCTCGGCAGCAGCTGCAGGAGAAATCGTCTCGCAGCTTGAAGGAATCACATCACGTTCATCATCAGCATCGCAGCAGAAGAAGGACGATGCCAACCAGGTAATAAACCTGGCAATAGATTCCTGGCTTCTCGGCCAGGGCCCGAGGGAAAGGATGCTTTCCTACCTCGGAAAAGCCAAGGACGCACTTCTTTCCGACAACGATGCAGACAGGAAGAAATATGTGGCAAAGGCACAGGCAGTCTTCAAGGCAGAGCAGGACCTGTACCGGGCAAGGCTTACTCAGGTGGTAATACCTGTTGCACAGGCATCGCTCGAGGCAGTCGGGACTTCGGAAGATCCGAAGATACCCACCAGGGCGAAGCTTGAAGCCGAGGGAAAGAAAGACGGAACCACTTATTATCCTTTCAAGATGTTCGACATCGCATCCAATTCGTTCAGGACCGTTAAGAACGGCCACGAGGATGTGAGGGAAAAATTCGCAGCAAGGCTTGAGGAGGCAAAGAAGCTTCAGGCAAGCCCGAAGCTTTCATACCATGTTGTATCTGACATGCAGGAAGTGGCAGTCGCAGAAGACAACGTACTGCAGACAATAGTCGACCTATGGTCATTCTATCAGAACAACCGGGCAGAAGATGGCGACAAGTCAACGATATGGACACAGTATGCACTAGCAATTTCCACCCTGATGGATCCGAACGTCTCACCTTTCAACAATTACCCCAAGCAGGTACAGGAATCGATCGCAAGGCTTTACCTTAGGAGGGAACTCGGAAGGGTTCCGACTGATGCAGAAATTGCAAAGGCCGTAAAGGAGATCATTCCTACTCTTATGACTAATACTGATTACAGGTATGACGAAGCAATCCAGAACTTCTACAATCCGGCATCATCGACATTCCCCAAGTCGGAAGGAGAAGGCCTTTCAATTGCAAGGCTCAGGACTTTCAGGGAATCCCTTGCATACAGGGTACACGGAGGACAGAAGGGGAGTTCATACAGGAAATACCTCACAGGCCTGCAAGTAGCAATTATAGAAGATCCGGAATTCGGAACCCAGATCAACAACGAATCAGTGAGCGAAGAGGAACTCCACAGCCAGGAAAGGCTTGATTTCGCAAGGGAAATCCTCGGAGATGCTGTAGAAGTCGCAAAGAAGGCAGGAATCAAGGATGACGATCCGATGATGAAGATGGCGCGCAACTGGCTCAAAAAATCAAAGGGCGTTCCACAGGACAGGATTCCTGTTGTTGCAGATGCTCTATATCATATGTCACTCGGACTTACGGCAATTGCAGAAGCTGAACTCTGGTACAACAGCAAGGATCTCCGAAGGCCGCTTTCAGCAGAAGACAAGAAAGAGATACAAAGAACGATCACACAGGCAAGGAAAACATTCTACTGGAACTTCGGCAGCACTTCCGTTGATCCAGGATGGCATCCGAACATAACAGAAGAACTCGCAAACTCAGCAGTAAGAATGATGGCACCTCCGGCACTTGCAAACACAGAAAGAAGTGTTGTAGGTACATCGTTCATGTATTATGATGATCCTACTCTATCAAGGGATTTTGGAGAATATTTAAAAGTCAATAATAAATCCCATTACAAAGAACTATTCGAAGATCACGATACTTCGAAAATCACAGAATCAGACAGGCTCGCAGCAGCAGCAATATCGGAATCAAGATACATCGGATTCCTTGCAGCAGTCCGGAAGCAAAGGTCATTTGCAGTCTCAGACTACGAGAAGACTGATTCCTGGTCAAGGATGGCCCAGGGACAGCTCAGCTATTCATACGGAAGGGATACTCCTCCTCCGGTCAAGTTCGGGAAATTCCAGATGGAGGACAGGGGGTCATCCAAAGAAACCCTTACTGCAAAGCCACTTGATATACACATAGTCCCCTATTCGGAAGATCCGCAGTATACAATCATCTCAAATGTCCCATACCAGGACGAACAGCTTGCAAAATGGGGAACTGCATACAATCAGGTCTACAGGCTTAATATGATGGTGCTTGCAAGCCACAGCACACCACAACTGCTCCGGGAAATCGATCCAAACCCATACATTGCAAGGATGGACAAGGCAGCAACGACATACGGTACCAAATCACCGAAGGCACAGCTTGTGGAAGTAAACGACATCACGCTAGACATCCTCGATGAGAGGATCAACCAGCTTTCAGAAAGGCTTGATGGAGAAATCACGCTCGCAGCAGGAGGAAAATACAAGAGGAAAGAGCTAGCAGATTCTCCTGATCCACAGAAGCGATATGTGCAGAGGGCCATCTGGGCACTCCGCGACCTTCGAAGAATCAGGGAGGACCTTGTTCAGCACAAGTCAGGAGACCTTTATGAAAGGCCGGTCAATCCGGACCAGGCAATAGCTGTTGCAGAAATAGCAATACAGAGCCTTGACGACAGCATTCTTGAGCAGTTAAAGCCTCCAAAACCAAAGCCGGTACACGACCTTGACGGCGTTTCATTATTCGTACCATCAAGGTCAATAGACATCCAGAGATACACAAGTTTCGGACATGAAAGAAGGGTGAGGTTCACGGCAAGGCAGGTATATGTCAAGGTGAACGAAGGTCCTGATAAGGGCAAGGTTTACACGCTTGAGCAGTTCGAAAGAGCACAGGCAACGGCGAAAAAAGCATCATCATATGATGTCAACCTTACATACTATTGGTTTGCATACCAGTATCTTGGAAGAAAGGACAACAACGGGCAGGAAATCCTCTATCTGAGGAATCCGAATTTCGACAAGGACAGCAAGGACGAATCCAAGAGGAACGAGTATGCAGGTGTGCTCATCAGGGGCGCAACCTACACAGACGGAACAAAAGCAGGCGACGTGGTCGTAAGGGTGAGGAGGAACATGTCCTCGGATCCTAGCGAGCATGAATGGATTCCGATGTACCAGGACGGAAGGGGAAGGATCAGGAAGGAAGACGTCCTCTACCAGGTTCAGGCAGGAACAAGGAAGCCGATCAGGAACGATCAGCTAAACCGAAACCTCCGGGACGTTGCAATCCAGTCAACCGTGAACAAGGCAAACGTGCCTGAAAACGGCGACGCATACCCTGCACTGGTCGTCTATCCGCACGGCGTTACGCAGAAATGACATTTATTGGGTGGTTATAGAGAGGTGTTTAAATTGAGAAGGAGGATAAAAACAACGGCTGCGGCAGCAGTCATGGGAGTTTCGGCATTATTTGCGTCCCCAGAGCACATTTTTAAAGCTCAAACGCCATTAGCATTCACCGGATGGTGACTAAATATGGCACAGGCGCAAGTACCGAAACCAAAAACGGAAGAATTCACGACACAGGACTTACTTAAAATGATTGATATCCTTGCCAATCCATCAGGCAGTACCCTGATGAACCCGGCAAAGGTGAACAGCCCAAGGATCTCGGCAAAAATCTCGTTGGAGATCTGGGAGATCATGAGAATTGTTTCAGAGGACAAGAAGGGTACAGTCTATGATGCAGCCGTAAGGAAACTTGGCGGAGGCGACAAGAATGATGCTCTGACCTCTCTTGCATCAGGATTGAGGACATCTCTTGAAAGGTGCGAATCGCTCAAGCCCAAAGGAAAATCCGATTACGGGGAATTTGCACCATCCTTCCAGGTAATGCTTACTTCAATAGAAAGGGGAGTCGCAGAAGACGAGAAGCAGATCTACACTTATCTAAGGCCGGCAGTAAACGCTGTCACGGCACTTATGAGGACATTCGAAGGCGGTGAAGTGACCTCGCAGGTAAGGATTGTAGATGAAGTTTCAAGTACCGAAGCACTTCCCATTGTAGTCCCTCCATTGCAGGACCTTGGCCCGATCATCCTTGTCGACAATGACAAGAACGAATCAGTGGTCACAATCAACGGTGAGCCGCCGACAGTTCTCGTAACATTATTCGGCGACGAGGCTAATGCGCAGACAGCAGTAAATGCAATAGCCAGCGCCTATGCGACAATGGCAAACCATCCGAACGACCTTGCAAAGCAGAGGGAAGCAGCACAGGACCTTTACAATGCCCTGAACAACATTCCTTCCGGAAGGGAGATCTGGCAGAGGCCGGGTTTCCAGGCGGCGATGCGTTCATTGCAGAGCGGTGACCTCCAAGGAGGTCTCCAGTCGCTTGCAGGAGAATCGGCATTTAATGCGGCATTTGCAAACCTCAACAACCTTTATGTAATATCAGTAAGTTCCAGGGCAGTCGCAGTGATGCGTGCAGGCCTTACAATCAGGTATGAGTTCGACAAGAACCTCCAGGCATTCGAGGAATTCAGGAGGCTTGCAGAAAAGGGCAAGTTCGAGCCCCGTGTAATCTGGATGGCGCTTGGCCTTGAATATTCATATTATCTGATGAGCGGCCAGCTTTCACAGCTCCAGTCGACAAGAAGCGATACCGGGGAGATCGGATTGCAGAGGGTCGGCGGAAGAAGGCTTACTGGCGTTGGCCACAGGCTCGGGGTGACCCCGCAGGTGGCAGTCGGAACAAGCTTCTGGGGCCAGCCGACGGAAATCGTGCTCCACATGACGACAGGTTACGATACCAACCAGGTTTCTGCAACTATCCAGAACGAGGACGGATCCAGCCAGGAACTGAAGGTTGGTTCGGACGGAATGTTCCTTGGAGTTGTGGGAATCGAGACAAGGTTCCGCGGAAAGGAAGGAAACATCAACACCATAAGAATGGAAAATATCGGAGTCGGAAATGTCGGAACAAAGTTCAATCCGCTTGCTTACGTTACATTCAGCGGAAACTGGGCGGAAACCAACACCCTGAGAATCCAGACATTGCTTACCCCGCAGTATTCCTATTTCCTTGAGCAGCACAGGCCGGGCGCCACTTTGAGGCCGCTTGACCTGACATTCGCAGGCCACAGGGACTGGACAGTATACGGTGGACCTGGATTCAAGTACGAATACAATGTTGACACCCAGAACAATACCTACGACGTTCACGGATCTGTCGGCGTAAGATACCAGAGGAGGGCTGCCCTTGATTTCAGGATGGGTTATGTAACTGAAGCAGGAGGAGACGAGCTCCAGAGGATTCCAAGCACTCCTTACGGATCATTGAACCTCACGTTGAACCTTCCTGAACTTTTCAGGAGCAACCCGAAGCTCGAGGCAACACCTACGAAGGTTGAAGGGTCAGCTACTACAAAGAAAAAGGAGGATAAAAAATGATGAAGTATCTTTCGTTATTCCTTATTTTTTCAAGTTTCGTTTTTGCAGCAAATTTCCTGTCAACAGACTTCCCTTCGGGAAGCTTCAATGCAGACCTTTCGATCTCAACAGACTTTACAATGACACAGGACGGCCAGACAATAAACAATGGAGATGAAGTCTGCGCAAGTTCAAGCACAACAGGAAGTTCCATTGTCCTAAATCCCACGGTTTCAGCTTCGTGGAGCATCAATTCCGCCGAAGCACTATGGCCATACTGCGACTTCGGAAACTGCCCTTCAATGGTTGACGGAGGATCCACTTCCACGAGGAATATCGGATGGATATCATCTTCAAAATACACTGATCACAATAATTTCGGGGACAGCAATGCATTCACCCAGAGCCCGTCCAGGTACAATGACCTTGGGCCATTTTATTCGACACCAGTCACTTACAATGTCTTCGATACGGACAGGCAGTCGGGAAAAAGGGCGGATGCTAACGTCTTCTGCAAAGGTACGTTGCAGGTTAGGGACGGATCAACTGTAATTGATACATTTACAATGCCTGGAACAGATTCCGTTTCGCTGGATCTCGACGAGGGAACGCACCAGATCTCAACAAGGCTTACAAACGTCGAGTGTTTTGCAGTTGCTGCAAAATACCCGCTTGACCTTGACAACCAGTTCTTCTACATGACTTATTATACCCAGAACCAGCCCTCATTCGGGTCAGGCTCGAATGCCGGGACAACAGGCTCGCACACGGAAACGATAACAGTAGTCCAGGGCGGTGCATGCGGATTCCATGAGACATCGGTCGAAGCATCAGCGTCGCTTTCAGACGAGGATCTCATACTTGTCCAGGTACGGATGAGAAACGACGACGACCTCATACAGTTTACGGATGTATCTTCATCAAGATCGGGCTATTTGGTCGATCCGTTTCCGGTATCGATCTGCAGCACTCTCGGTTTCTCCTCATCGGTATGCCCGTCATCGAACGGTTTCAATGAGGATGTCAATCCAGGCTCATCAAAAACCCTTGTCGTCCTTATAGAACAGACTTCAGGTTCAGGAGGAACCACACTTACATTTACAGGCGAAACAGTCGCGCCTATGTGCGGCACTTCATCATCATGTACGGATTCCGTTTCACTCGAGGGGCCGATAACATGCGAGATCGAGCCGCCCGAGAACGAGCACATGGTCGACATGACCTATCTTTACGAAGTAACATGCTATGACCTTGGCGGAGACGAGGTCTCATGCCAGGGAGAAGACTGGGAGTTCGTAGGAATCTCAGGCGAGTTCTGGTCCAGATCAAGCCAGTTTGCAGATGCATACGTTACATCAGCGCCCGGGGCAAGCGGCCAGCTCGTATACCGCTCAGGAATAGCAGAATGTTCATCGGACATCACATCAACACAGCCTGATTTCGAATGCGAATTCATCCCGTCCAGTGCACAGCTCGAGACAGGGGAATCGGAATACTTCGAACTCAACTGCTTTGAAAACGGCAGGGGATCAGAACCTGACGATACGGATTACAGGCTCGATGATAGTCTCGACGGATCACTTTCAAATTCAAGTACTGACGGAACCGGATTCACCGGAGGCGAACCGAGCAGGGGAGACCTAACCGGAAGATCTACCTTTGACAACCTTCCGCCCGGATACACAGGCGTCATATCAACAGCTGACATTACTGTGGGCGACGGAGGAAACCAGACAGATGATCCGGGAGACAACCCCGGAGGGGATAATCCGGGTGGAGACGATCCATATGACGGCTCATCAGATTTCTGTACGATAGGCACAGGCCCTCTGAATGTCTATCCAGGATATTCCGGATGGATATCCATCGGATGCGGTCCTGATGCAAACATACCATGCCAGAACGTGTCCTGGTGGTCTGTCGGAGAAGCGGAAATACTTTCGCCAAGCAACCAGTTCGGAACCTATTTCAACGTAACAGGTATTCCGGGACAGGAAGGCTTCATACACGCGTCAGTAGAATTCGAAGTCGATGGAGAAAGCTATGAGGGAGACTGCTTCAGGGGATTCATGATTCAGGAGCCCTACTGCTGGGAGTTCTCCTGAACTTTCCTTATTTTTTTATCAGGGTAAAGTTGTCAAACTTCCCGAGTACATACCAAGAAATTCTAAAATCAGATCTCAAAACTTTCCCCGTTCTTTGGCACTATGACATCGTATTCTGAAAGGTAGTCTACGAGGTCGGTCTTTTCGCCGTGCATCAGGAACACCCTTTTCAATCCCTCGAATGACTTGATGAACTGGAGGAGCTCGTTGAAATCCGCATGCCCGGAGATCCGCACACTTTCTATCTTCATCCTCAATTCTATCTCTTTTTCTCCTATCCTTATTTTTTTCTCCCCGTTCAGGATCTTCCTTCCCTGGGTCCCTTCGGCCTGATACCCTACGAAAATCATGGTGTTTTTTGGATTTTCCCCGAGCTTCTCAAGATAGAACATCACTGGTCCGCCGCTAAGCATGCCTGATGTCGTGACAATAATGCACGGCTCTTCAAGGACATCAGCCCTTTCCTTGGATCTCGACCTGAAGAAATTCGGGCTCTTGAAAGGGTCGTCCTCGCTCATCAGGATTCTCCTCTTGATGTCGTCATTGGCATAGATTGCGTTGTGCCTGTAGATCTTCATCGCTTTCCCTATCATTCCGTCTATGTAGATCTTTGCAGGCTTAAGGGCGCCGGATCTCATATAATCGTCCAGTGCAAGGAGCACTTCCTGGGCCCGGCCCACTGCAAAGCTTGGTATGATGACATGGCCGCCGTTATCTATTGTGGCGTTGATTATCTCGATCATTTTATTGAAGCTCTCCTTGTAGCTCGGCAAAATATCATTCCTTCCCCCGTATGTAGTCTCGACTATGAGGGTATCGGCCTTAATATTCTTCCTGCACGGGTCGAGAACCCGCGTCTTGCGCATGCAGATATCCCCGCTGTAGACTATCCTCCTATCACCCTTCTGCGCCATGGTTATCGAGCTTCCGAGGATGTGTCCAGCAGGGAAGAACCTTACCTTGAATCCGGCATTTACCTCCTCTTCGTATTCTGCTATGCCTGTCTTGCGGAGCACCTTCTCAACGTCTTTTGCCGAGAAGCTTTTCCTGATCCTCTGGTAATCCGACAGCAGTATGCCCATAAGGTCCCTTGTCGGTTTTGTTGTGATTATCCTGGCATCGAATTTCAGGAACGGAAGATAGCCGCAATGGTCCAGGTGGGCATGGGATATAGTTATGTTTCTTGCCCTCACCCCTTCAAGATCAGGGTATTCTGTAACTTCCCCAAGTTTTATTCCGCAGTCCATAAGAAGATCGTCAAGCAGCATGCAGGTTCTTCCCACCTCGCATGCTCCGCCAAGGAATGTCAGTTTCATATAAGCCCCATCTTCATCTTTGCAGCCTTGCTCATCATCTCAGGGTTCCACAAAGGCTCGAAAACTACATTCAGTTCGATATCATAATCAGAGAATTCGTCGAGCTTTTCCTTGATCTCGTTCAGCATCTCGTTTATCATCGGGCATGCAGGAGTCGTGAATGTCATCTTGATCTTCACATTCTTGCCTTCTATCGATATGTCGTAAATAAGCCCAAGGTCCACGATGTTGATTCCGAGTTCAGGATCCTCGACCTCGCTAAGCTTTTTCAGAATCTCTTCTTTCATAATTTTATTATTCAAAGAAAATCTATTTAATATCATTTTGCGCAGTTAGTTTATGAAAGAAGTGATTATTGTTTCGAGGGATGATGTCGGTGCCCTGGCATCAGTTGCTGAGGCACTTGGTTCTAAGGGTGTAAATATTGAAGCCATTTCCGCTTACGGGATAGGGGAAAAGGCCATCTTCAGGATCATAACCGGGGATGAGACTACAACTTCAAAAGCATTGTCAAAGGTGCCCCATATAACCGTAAAAGAAGATCCGATAATTATACACAGGATGATCAACAGGCCTGGTGAACTTGCCAAAATAACGAGAAAGCTTGCCAATAAGGGGATCAACCTTGAAAGCCTATATATAGTTAGCAGAAAACAAGATTTTACAGAAATCGCAATCAAGCCTGTAAAAGAAGATTATGAAAAAACAAAAGAGATTGTAGGATCACTGTGAGACTGTCACAGTGATTCTAGCCAAACTGTCAGAATAGTTGTGGGCCTGGACTGTTACGCTGTATCCGTTGACGTTGTCATCGAATGTTGCCGTCCTACCCTTTTCAATTCTCAGGTTTCCATACACATATCCTGTTTCAGCGCATGAGATCGATACGTCCATGCTTTCTGCATCTGATCCTGTGTACTCAACCGCATATCCTCCGAATACCTTTGAAGTATTAACATTAACAAGCTGGTATAAATCGATTGTCCGAACTTCACAACTGTCGTCGACAACTGCTCCGCCAACACCAGCATTTCCTGCAACGCCTGAAGTTCCTGCTGTCACAGATCCGCCAGAACCTGCAGTTCCGCCAGAGTTGGCTGTTCCACCAGAGTTCTCTGTTCCACCAGAATTTGTTGTT
>JBNLBN010000028.1:0-14515 GCA_050303335.1 Candidatus Micrarchaeia archaeon | reverse complement strand
GGGCAGTAAAAACCGAACCGGTCAGAGGGGAAAAAATCACATACGATTCTGCCAGATGGCCTGTTGACGAGATAATAATTTCATCCCCTTTTGGGCCGAGACTAAAGGCATCCGAGGATTTCAGGTATGACTTCCACAGGGGAATAGACCTGCTTCCTGGCGAAAATGACAACATATATGCAATATCAGACGGATCGATTGAGGCGATCCATCTGGAAAATGATCCTGAAAGCACTTATCCTGGAGGGGGCAATGTTATTGTAATCTCCCATGTTTCAAATCAGCAAATAGAATTCCATGGGAAGCACTCTGTTTACTATTCCGTGTATGCCCATTTGGATTCAATCTTGGTGGAGCCCGAGAGCGACGTAATGGAGGGGGATGTAATTGCAACCATGGGTGATAGCGGCGATACTGAACTCAAGCACCTCCACTTCGAGATCAGGATAGGAACGCAATGCTCGATCGAGTTCCAGCTTGAAAATCCAGAAAGCGCATGTGCAATGGAAGAGCCGTTCGATCCGCATGTGAACCCATATTTGATCCTGCCTTATGATAATACGGGAAACGTATCGATTGATCCGGAAACCCTGGAGGTCATCACTGGCAGGGGGGAACTTGATTTCAACAGGATCGAAGCCGGGCCGGTTGTCATCGATTTCAACCTGAGGATTGGCATCGACAGCCTGGACGAGCCGGAAAGCAACGGAATCACGATCGTGCCCGAAATATTCAATGACCAAAGCGGCCAATACCGGATCCGGTTCGAAGGCATCGGAGAGGATATTACAGCCACGGACATCTGGGGTTTCGGCGAAAGGACCCAGTGATTTTTATAGCTTTTCTTCGATTGTAGTTGGACATGAATCCTCCGAAGAGTTTTGCCCTTGACAAAGAGGAGTGGGAATTTTTTTACAATGCGTTAGCGAACATGCAGCTTGGCGTGGAGGCAAAGGATGCAAAAAGCAGGAGGCTCAGAGCGGCACTCGGGATGACAAGAATCCTCATAACCCAGAAGATAAAGGGTTGGAATGGCAGGAACACTATTGACATATCGCTTCTTGTCGGTTCGCTAAAGACAATCCGGAGGCTTGCAAGGGAGTTCGAATATTGTGGTATTAAAAAAACAGAGTTCCAAATATTCCTTGAGCTTCTGCTCGACAAGTTCGAGAAGCAAAGGCTCCAGGTCAAAAAGCCTCGACTGATGCTGAGCGAGCTCAATAAACTAAAGGGGGTTGTTAGCAGTGATCCTTTACGAGGAACCGATGAAGATTGAACTGATCGATGGACTGATTTTTGTTAACGGGAACCAGCATCCCAAGGACATACGGACGGTAGAGCAGATGAAGGACGTTAGTTACAGCGAAGTTGCCGGAAGCGGCGACGCTTACTATATGTTCAGGGACATCTACAAGGAGAACGACATAAGGTTCGACATAACGGTCATACCGCCAAACGCACTTGGCGAGGAATGCATGAAGACTTACGGCCATTACCACCCCAAGAGCAGCGACGGAATCGAGTATGCAGAAATATACCAGGTACTGAACGGGAAGGCGATTTATCTGCTGCAGAAGCCGAATTCCAACGGTACCGTAGAGGTGATCATTGTCGATGCCAACAAGGGAGACGTGGTGCTCATTCCTCCAGGATACGGGCACATAACGATAAATGCAGGTGACGACACGCTGGTCATGTCGAACCTGGTATACGACAAGTTCTCATCAGTATATGGAGACTTCAAGGAGAACAGGGGCGGGGCATACTACTACCTGAAAAGCCATACGTGGGAACACAATACCAATTACATAATCGCGAATAATGAGAGGTACAAGCCCGAGCAGATAAACAGGAAGTACGAATTCTCTTCTAAGGACCTTCTTGCCGAATTACGGGCTGATCCGCACAAGTTCGCATTCCTTGAAAAGCCTAATTTAATTCAATAGGCTCGATCTTTTTCACTTTTCCCTGGGCAAGGTTGTCCTTGCCGCCACCGGATCCGCCTAGTTTCGATATCGCAGTATCCAAGATATTCTTTGCAGATATCTCCGGAATGCCGCTTGCGCATATTATGAACCCGCTCCTGTTTACGAAGCATCCTGCCGCATTGGTTGTGGAAACCTTGACCGCGAGCTTCTTGAGTGCGTCATTCCCGAGGTTGCTTATCCTGAAAACCGGCAGCCTGTAGTTCTTTTCGATTTCCGCCGCCTCTTCTGAAACAAGGGCCTCTGTTAGTGTCTCAATCTGTTTTTTCTGGTCCTTCCATTCATCGAAGAACCTCTTTGATGTCTTTACCAGTTCGGATTCTGGGACCGAAAGTGTTGATGATGCATCGCGAAGGAGCTTTTCCTTTTCATGGATGTATTCCATTGCCGGGATGCCGCATTTGAATACGATCCTCTCGATGCCGTCATGGACGCTCTCCCTCTTTACTATCTTAAACATCCCGATCTCGCCCGTGGATTTCAGCATATGGTGGGTTCCGCCGCAGGCTTCGCTGTCGATATCCCCTATGGAGACAACACGCAGCTCCTTTCCAGGAACGGCCCCACCCTGGTAGAGTGTGAAGCCGTATTTTTCCTCCGCGACATTCCTTGGAAGAACCTCGGTCGTAATCGGATAATTCCTCATTATTATCTCGTTTGCCTTCATCTCGATTGCCTGGAGTTCTGGGTTGGATATTTTCCTGTAGTGCGTTATGTCCAGGTGGGCCTTGAACTCATCCTTGCTGGATCCGCCCTGCCATACGTGTGATCCAAGGACTGCCCTTGCTGCGGCATTGAGTATGTGCGCACCAGTATGATGCCTTGCTATTGTCGTTCTCCTGTCGAAATCAACGGAGCATTGGACGCTTTTTCCAGGTTCAATCTTTCCATCCACCTCATGGAGAACCACTCCGGCCTGCTTGATGACATTTGCCACCTTCTTGCCGTCTATAAGCCCTGAATCAGCCGCCTGGCCTCCGCCTTCGGGATAGAAGGCAGTCCGGTCGAGGACAACATACTTGTCTTTCACGATTCCCAGCACTTTGGCATCGAAATCCTTGGTCTTGGTGTAGTAGAGCGGCTCAGTCTTTGGAAGTTTCGCAACATCGCTATAGAGGACCTTTACTGTCTGCGAGGATACCCTTCCCCCTGAATCGCCCTCGCCTTCACGGACAAGGTTGTAGAAGTTTCCTGGAAGTTCCACCGATACGCCGTTATCCTGCGCGACTTCCAAGATCGATTCCGGCGGGATGCCGTCGCTCTTGTAAAGCATGATAAGGTCATCTTTGGAGATGCAGCCTGCCGAGGCCCGCTCCTTGTTGCTAATTTCCTCCTTAGGCCCCTTTGCCTTCTTTACTATGTTTATTATGACGTTCCTCGCCTTCTCCTTGGTTGCCAGGTACCTTTTTTCCTCCTCTTCTATTACGTCTATCGATGTCTTCACGCCATCCTTCAGGTGGGGGAAGATGTAATTGACGTAATCTGCATGATCCTCGATTATCTTCCCGTAATCAAGATCATATCCGTATCGCTCCCGGAATCCGAAGACCCTCCTCAGGAGTATCCTCAGATTGTATCCGCCGCCCGAATTTCCGGGGAGGAGGCCGTCCGTGGATGTAAAGAGTATCGTCTTCAGGTGATCCGCGGTTGCATAAAGCGCCTGGAGCGGCTCCAGGGTCTCGAAGAGCTCCTTTTTGGTTATTCCAAGGAGGGCTGCCACCCTCTCCTTTTCCTTTTCCATGTCTTCTACTTCATCCTCATTGAGGCTGCCCGAGATCTTGGCGAATTTGGTGAAGAGATCCTTGTCAACAGATATACCTGTCCTTTTCTTCATGCCGTCAATTACAGGGCCGAAGACCACTTCGTAGCTTGTCGGCTCGCCTGAAGTGATCCACGCAAGCCTGGAGAGGCCCGCACCCATGTCGATAACCTTTGTCGGGAGCTCCTTCCTTCCGGAACCCGTATCCTCATATTGCATGAAGACGCAGTTTCCAAGTTCAAGCCCGCGCACGAAATACTCGATGCAGGGACCGAAATTTCCGCCTCCGACCCATACATCCTCCTGGAAGATTATCTCGTCCTCCGGAATTCCGAGTGCCTTAAGGTAATTGAGATCATGCGTCAGCGCCTCCTCCTTCCAGTAGAACAGTCCGGTCTTGTCGGTATTGAACGCATGCTGGCCGATCATGATAAAGTTCGTGTAATGCCTGCCGCTGACCCCCACGTTAGCAATGTCCGGGAACCGGATGCAGGGCTGCGGTACTATGAGCGGATTTGATGGCGGCTCGAGCTCGCCGTTGACTACATATGGCTGGAAATCGTTTATCGATGCGATCGTGAAATAGAGATCGTCCCTCCATCTTGCAACTGTCGGGTACGGCTTCACGTATCCGTGCCCGCTGTCCTTGAAGTATTTCTCGATCGTCTTCCAGGTCTTGATGTAGTCGAGCTTTCTCCTGACCGGAGTTGATCCTATGAACTGATAGCCGATGCATGCCGAATCGCCGCACTGCTCCCGGTATTCCTTTGCCCAGAACATCTTTGAGCAGCTTCTGCACTTCTGCCTTATGAATCCCCTTTCAATGATTGCATTAACTTGATAATGAGTCTGCCAGTCGCGGCTGAATTCCTGCCTTAGTTCGTCCTTGTCCATGGAGAAAGGTTGGTAAAGTTAATTTAAAATTATATCATTCAAGGCGGAATGAGAGTATGAATTCCTGCCGGATGTCCCGGACCTTTCTTGGATCAATTCCGTAAATGTCTATGTTGATTATGAGCGACTTTTCAGGAACATAAAGGCTCATCAGGTATCCGTTGTACAAAAATCCATCCTGCCTCTTCGTGTATGTCACCTGGGCGCCGTGCGTGCTCCTGTCAATGGAGAAGGTAGAATACTCGATGAACGTGACGTTCTTGCCTTCTGTGAAATCACCGAGGATCTCGACCGGCGCCTCGCCGGAATCCTCGAGGAAAAGTTTTTCCTTGTTGGGTCCGTAGAGTGAGGCCACGGAAGACGATTCCAGAGTGAATGATTCACCGACCTTGTCCGGAAGCATGTTGAGCGCGAAGAAATTTTCAGAATCCTGGAGTACCATGTCATTCGGATAGAGGAACGTGTAATCAACAGTCGTGAATCTCTGTGGAGAAGGAGGTTCTTTCACAGTTACGTTTTCCGTCTTGTTTTCCTCTGCTGGGACTTCAGATCCGACACAACCTATCAGGAGTATTAGCAGTAATAATGCGTATTTCATCTTTACACCTTGGATTTTACGAGTTCCAGAAACTCTGATGCGACCTTATGGGCATAAAGGGCCTTTTCCCGGTCTGCACCCTTTCCGAATGCGCGGACGAGAATGTTAAAAAGCCCTGGTCCGTATCCTGTGACAGTCTTCTCTATTATCGTCCAGTCGGAGCAGGGGAAGATGTCCGGATATCCCTTCTCCAGGTAGTCGATGGTCGATTCAAGTGTCTTTGCCACATAACCGTCCTTGAACAGCATGGCTGATGCTGCTACCCTGATCGCATTCCTTGATTCCTCGAAAGAGCATGCATAGTCTTCCCGTTCCATTGAAACATTTGATGAGAAAAGGAGCGAATCCGCAGCTTCCATCGCCTCAATGGCCCTGATCCTGTCAGGCGTTTGAGCTATCAAGTCAGCCATGACAATAATCAATGACAAAATGATTTAAAACCGCCTATACTAAGAAAAAACATGCAACTACACGAAAGAATTTTTGAACTAGCCTTATCAAGATCATTCTTTTTTCCTGCCAATGAACCATACAATCCAGCCGCCGGATTCTATGAATACGGCCCGGTGGGAGTCCTCATAAAAAGGAAGATCGAGAACCTCTGGAGGAGCGATTTCATCAAGAAGCTGGGCCACCATGAGGTCGAAACCTCCATCGTCACACCGGAGCCGGTATTGATTGCATCGGGGCACGTGGGAAGTTTCGCTGATCCTGTAATAGAATGCACAAAATGCAGGACCAGGGTGAGGGCTGACACGCTGGTCGAGGAAGTCCACCTCTCGAAACACGGGGAGAGATGGGACGGAAAGCTCGAGAGCCTTGACCGGATAGTGGAGGAGCAGAAGATCAAATGCCCGAGATGCAAGGGGGATTTCGGAAAGACGACGATGTTCAATCTTATGTTCAAGACAGGTATCGGAGGGGAGCAGCTGCCCGCATACAACAGGCCGGAAACGGCGCAGGGAATCTTCACGGCCTTTCCGAGGATTTTCAAGAACCACGGCCAGAAGCTTCCGATGGGAATCGGCCAGGTGGGAAGGTCGTTTCGGAACGAGATATCCCCGAGAAAAGGCCTTGTCAGGATGCGGGAGTTTACGCAGATGGAACTGGAATTCTTCTTTGATCCGGACCAGAGCGGATATGATGGATTCAGCGACGTGAAAGGAAAAAAGATGAAATTCAAGGTGGGCGGCCAGGTAGTCGATGCGACTGCGGGTGAATCAGTGGAGAAGGGATATTCTCCAAACGAGATAATGAGCTACTTCATGGCATTGCAGTGGGACCTTTACAGGCAGATTGGGATAGACGAAGAGAAGATGCATCTGCGGGTCCTTGATAAGAACGAGCTTCCCCACTATTCCAAGGGGAACGTGGATATGGAAGTTGAGACTTCTTATGGGACTATCGAGACGATCGGGAACGCCTACAGGACAGATTATGACCTCGGAGCCCACCAGAAGCAGAGCGGAAAGGACATGGGAGTATTCTTCAACGAAAGGAAGATCATCCCACATGTTTTCGAGGTGTCAATGGGAGTCGACAGGCTGTTTTTCGCGCTGCTCGAGCACTGCTTCAGGGAAAAAAGCGAAAAGAAAGGATGGGAATGGTTTGATTTCCCGCCGGTTATTGCGCCATACCATGCTGCGGTATTTCCCCTCATGAAAAAAGACGGGATGGGCGAATTCGCAAAGGAGCTATCTAAGAAGCTGAGGGAATCCGGCCTTGACATTGATCACAGGGACAGCGGAAGCATAGGAAGGAGGTATGCAAGGGCGGATGAGATAGGTATTCCTTATTCAATAACTGTCGATCATGACACCCTAAAGGACAATACGGTCACAATAAGGTACAGGAACGATGGGGAACAGGAAAGGGTGAATATTGATAAACTTGCAGATCTAATAAAGGAGAATATCGGCAGGAACAGGGTGAAATTATGAGATACTTGATATTGTTTGCTTTATTGTTGTTCGGATGCGTGGGTAATACCCCGGTAGAGGAGAACACAACGAACGTGACTAACGAGACCAAGCCTCCGCCTGTCAGCATAATCATAGAGGAACAGAAGAACCAAACCAATATCGAGGATGACCCCTATGTCGAGCCGGAAGAGAACGTGACTGAGGAACCAAGTTATACTTATGATCCTGATGCCCAGGCAGGGATATTTTTCATAGACGTGAGCGACGATCAGCATGGTAACGCGATATTCATAAAGAAGGGAGATGTAGACATCCTGATTGATGCCGGGCCTGAAGAGAATGTGGGCAAGGTGGTAGACCTCCTTCGTTCCAGGAAAATAGATGACATCGAGCTGCTGATATCCACTTCCTCAGACCCAAGGATGTACGGAGGGATAGGAACTGTTGCCGACACTTTCGAAGTGGAGCGCGTATGGTGGAGCGGCATGAGCTTTGCAGACAGCAAATACACAGAGATGATCGAGGGCATTGATGCCGAAGAGACGCTCATAGTGGAGCGAGGCTACAATGAGAGCATCAACGGCCTTTTGATCGAGGTGCTGAATCCTCCGAAAGACAAGTTCGACGACATCACCAACGACGCGATAGTTCTCAGCGTGACCGACAGGAACGTCACATTCCTGCTCACTTCCGGAATACAGAAGGGAGCGACATCAAAGATGAAGAATGACCTGGATCTCCACGCAGATATCATGCAGGCGCCTTACTTCGGCACTGGCGAGGGAACGAGGGACATAGGCCTGTTCCTTCTCGAGGTTGCACCCAAGGACGTCATAATAACCGGAAGCGCAGACGATTCGGCTGCAAACGGCGGATCGAGGGAGCCCTTCGAGCGGCTGCTAACGCAATACAAGATAAAATGGTACAACCAGTACGAACTGGGGACCATAAGGGTCACCACAGACGGGAATGCCTACGCGATCCAAAACATTAGCAATTAAATCCTTTCTCTTTTAATTTAATTTTCCTTACGGGCCCATAGCTCAGAAACTTTTTGGAGATCCAAAGAGATGAGCAACTTGGTAGAGCGACGGACTCTTAGTTTTGTAAACAGCCGGGCAGTTTTTGCCTCGCTTTTTACCAAAAGCGAGATCCGCAGGTCGAGGGTTCAAATCCCTCTGGGCCCGTTATTAAACTATTTCTAATCAATTATTGGGCATGGAGGAGAGGTTAGATGAATCCTACAACCAGAACAAGGTCACCTTCAGCGAAAGCGCCAGGAAGCAGTATGAGAAATCGTACGGCATCGTCGGCAATCATTCAGGGATACAGATCTGCCACTGGACAAAGCAGATGCTAAGGGGTAAGAAAGGCTGCTACAAGGTGAAATTCTACGGAGTGGACTGCCACAGGTGCGCGCAGATATCCCCGGCACTTGCATGGTGCAACGAGGCATGCACCTTCTGCTGGAGGCCGATGGAATGGATGAAGAAGACGAAATTCAGCGAAAGCGAGGTGGATGATCCTAAAGCTATCATTGAGGGATGCGTGAAAGAGCGTGATGAACTTATTGCTGGATTCGGTGCTGCAAATACTCCTGCATACAAGCAGGCATTCAGAAAATTCCCGAGCCACTGGGCTATCTCCTTAAGCGGCGAGCCGACGATCTATCCGAAACTAGCAGGGATGGTGAAACTACTCAAAGAGAACCCTGAAGTAAGGACGATTTTCATAGTGACTAACGGTCAGGAACCAGAGCAGCTGAAGAAGCTCGCTGAAAAGAATGCCCTTCCAACACAGCTATACCTCTCTTTGTCAGCTGCAAACGAGGGTATGTTCAAGGAGATAAACCGCTCGGTATATGAGGATGGGTGGGACAGGCTCAATAAAACGATCGACCTTTTTCCGGAACTACAGTGCAGGAGGGCGATAAGGTTCACGCTGATAAAAGGCATCAACGACAGGGAAATCGAGGAATATGCAAAAATGATAGAAAGAAGCCAGGCGGACTTTATTGAGATAAAATCCTACATGGCGCTCGGATTCTCCAGAAAAAGGCTAGGCCCAAAAAACATGCTTGAACTTGATGAAGTGAATTCTTTTGTTGGAAAAATGCTTGAAAAAACGCCGAATTACCAGAAGATCGACGAAGACTATCCTTCAAGGATAGTACTGCTGAAAAACAAAAATTCGAAATATCTGAACATCATCCGGTAGCCTTGTGCCTGCCTCTTGCGTCTGTGAAGCACAACGCCTCGCGAATTATGGGGATGTGTTCCTTCGAGATGTGGTCCGCAGTATTTACCGCTTCTATTCTTGATCCGTCTATGATGCTTGAGGGCTTATTTGACACGTGCTCAAAGTAAACAGGGAATGCTTCCCGGGCAAGTTTTTTCAGGTAATGCCGGCCTCTGAAGAAAAACTCGTATGGCTCAGTTTTGCCATCCGGACCCCTGCTTGTCATGTCTTCCCATACTTTCGGAAATACCTTGTCGATTCCAAATGGAAGGTATTCTGCAAGATTGATGAACGGGACATCAGGATGCGAGTAAGCTGCCTGCATCAGATATGCCATTACTTCCAGATCTATATTGTCGAACTTTTCCCCTTTGTTTGCCATCCTCTCAAGAAGATGGGCAGTTTCATGCGATCGTGTGCAGTCAAGGTAAGAATTCAGGGCCTTGAGGAAGAAGTCGGGGGCAGTTTCGGACTGCTCCATCATTGCAAGTAGCCTCATTGCGAATTTTCTTCTTGCAAAATAACCAAACATGGCGCTCGGATGCTGATCTTCAAGCTTGAAATGCATGTTTTGCATCAGGGATTTCAAATGTTCTGCTTCTTCCCAGACAACGTGATAGCCGAAATACATCATCAGTCTTTCTCCGTCCTTGGAGCCGTCCAGGGTATCATAGAACAGAAGTTTCATCTGCTCGTTCATTCTTGCAACAGCTCCGGTCACGTTAAGGTAGATTGAACCGGGATCGTTTTCGTCAGGGACGTTGAACCGGCCCGTAAACGGATTTGACCCGGATGATTCGCAGAGAACAAAATGGGTCGGGATTCCGTCTGTTTCGGTTGTCCTCAGGATTATTCCGACTGAGTTGGGACGGGCGAAATCCGCGGAAATGCCATTGTCGGCGAATATCCTTTGTATACTCTTCTGCAGCTGGATCCTGTCAGAATGCCTTATCGAGCTCTTGCTTTGTGCCTTTGATATTTCTTCTTCTATCGGATCGCGAAGCTCCGGTCTGGCGCGCTTTAACTCTTTTGCGAATTCGGATGCTTCCTGCCTTCCTGACATTGACCTGTCTGAAAATGCCCTTGCAAGCATCAGATCCTTTTTCTGGGTTTCACTGAGCATCCCGTTAAGATCATTGATTCTGAACTTTCCGAGCCTGAGAACTGGCTTGAAATATCTTTCAAGCTGCCTGAATTGGACTGCCACGAATAAGAATATGATAGAAAAATTATATAAAGTGTTAGGATGTGTTTGAATTTATGTTTGTTTGCGTGGTGTCCCGCCCATCAGAGTTTCTGTAAATTCCTTAAGCCTGTCAGGATAATCTGAGGGGCGCCTTTCGGCCGGTTTTCTTTCTTCATAACTTCTGCTCAGGGCAGCCAATCCTTCGCTTGCCATTTTGGCTGACGGCGGAAAGGCTGGAGGGGGGCGGAAGCTTCGCTGCTTTGTAACGGATTTCATATTCTGATCGCCAACAAAAACTAGCGGTCGAAATTTATAAAGTTTGCCGAAAGAGAAAGTGGAAAAGAATGTCAGTGCAAAACAATATCGAATGAAAAGCATGGGGCATAGTCCATGATGATCACTCCTGAGGCTCCACGGAAGCTGCACTGCCGGACGACTGCGCTTACCATAACATCAGTCCTTTTTAGGAATTTGACGTCGTCCAGTATTGGAGAGGCAAACTCATCCCCATGCGGGATTCCAAATTCGTTGTCCGTCCTGTAATAACCGTCCCTTGACGGAAAATCCTCTATTGCGGTTATCTTTCCTGACCGGATGATCAACTTTGATTGTTCAGGATCCTCCTCGAGCGAAAAATCAGGATGGTTGACAACCAGTGCAACGTTTTCCTTGCCCTGGTGCTCAGGAGGTACGGGAAATACCAGGCATGAACTTCCTGAAGATTCAACTATTTTTGACCCGAGTTTCCCTTTCTTGTAGGCAAACCAGGTGCCTGTCGCGACCAGGGATTTTGACATGCATGGGGTTTTTGCAATCGAATCTATCTGAGGATTGGTAACAAGATTTGCTGTCTTGTAATCTTTTGCAAGCCTCGGTCCTTCTATGATCGGAACTTCCTTCATCCTGACGATTGGACCTGCGACTTCCCTTTTTACCATCATTACCATAAATATCCACTTTTTGCATTTATAAGACTGTGTAACATCACTCAATGGACCATTGTGCCTTTGCAACCTTGTTTGCCATCAGGAATGTCACTGAATTATCAGATATACTCTCAAAGACAGAACCCCTGTTAGTAATTGTTCCTCCTTCAATGAAGGCGAATTCCGGATTCACCGGTCCGCTGGAACTATAGAGGATCTTTTCATCATTTGAACTGATCTGGTGCAGGGCACTGTATGAATCTATATCAAATGAACCGTTGAACCCGAAAATCATAGCATCATTGTCAACCCCGTTGTTTTCGAAAACCCCGAAATAGATGTCTGCACAATCTGCGCTCGTGCATTCAGGAAAGGACCCTGCCTTCTTCGAGAGGCGGAACCCTATGCTATCGTCAATGGACCTGTTAGATTCAACAGTTTCCCGGGTCTCGATCTTTATGGTGCCCTCGATTTCAGGATAATCAATAGAAATGGCTCCATCATAGGGATAAAGATCATAATCATCGGATGCCCTGGAACGTCGAATGAGAACCGATCCCGCTGGAATGTTCATCTGCCCGCAGGTCGATTCCGGATTAGATACAACAATCAGTTCATCATCAACAGATATGTCCAGGGACAGGTTTGAATCATATGATGAAATTTCAACATAGGGGGCTTGGATAGTGCATTCCTGCTGTTCGCCATTAATTACAGGGCCACTGGAATCGGATATTTGCTTATCATTGTTTTTGGATTCAAAAACAAGGTTATGCCGGTCAGAATCCGTGATGTCAAGGCCTCCGTATCTCAGATTGTACGTCGCCATGGGGATATAATCTCCTTCCTCAAGCCTGTTTGTACCGCTTGATGAGACATTCTCTATATTATCTGTCGAGAAAATCATGGTCCGAAGGCTTGTTGGAGAATCTTCACCCTTCCACCCAAGGGTAACATCATATTGGCCATAAAGATAATCCTGCCCTATTGTGAAGGAGGTCAGAAGCACTGAAACGTATACGTATGCCGGTTCGCTGCTGTTTCCGACAGATGCATCAGAAAGATGGATGATGTGGTCCTCGCCTTCTATTATCAATTCCTTCGTCTGCTTGTAGTTGAACCTTTCCAGCTTCCTTGTCCCGCCGTATCCAACTGAAAGGGTTGCGCTCGTTGTGCCGTCATAGGAGATATCTGAAAATGACAGGTCAAGGCCTCCGGCAAAAAGAGTCTCTCCCTCATAAAGCAATCCCGCATATGCTACTTTTCCAATTGTGATAAAGCCGCCTGGAACAACATCTGAATTTGACTGCTGCGGGGGGCTGGCATCAAGGATTTCCCATACCACGCCAAATAGATTTATGGATCTTATCTGGTGGGTTTCTGGACACTCTCCGCTAAAATCGCAAAGTTCGATGCCATTGTTATCTCCCAGCTTTATCGAATATGCAAAGAAATCCACCTGACCGACAACATCGTCGACATCATGATCAAAATGGTTGTTCCCGGAAATCCACATTGCCTGGGTTTCTGGAACCCCGTTAAGAAGCACGGTTGAAAATTCGGGCGTGGCATTTTCTCCTGCCCTGAACATATATGTTTGCTCGATCCCAAGATTGCTTCCGCTTCCATCAGTGAATGGATTTGCAGTGTCTGAAAGATCTGATCCGCCCATTTCGTAAAATGAATCGGGCTCAAACGTGTTATTATCAACGCGGTCCTGGAGGGTCTTGTTCATAAAATCCCCGATCAGGTTTTCGAAGCCATTTGATTCTTGAACTTCTGTTCCGGCGCTGCCTCCCTGTGCAGATCCGCCCGCAGATTCCCCTGCACTTCCGCCTTCACTGCCAGGGGTTATTGATTCTGCCCGGCCGCCAGTTCCTCTATATGGCCTGGCATCTGCAGCATTCTTGCCACCAGTACCTACATCTGCATCTATCCTATCGTATTCCACCTGTCCGCATGAGAATGCCAATGATGAAGCAACGAATGCTGCTGTTTTGATATTTCTGAATTTCAACTTCATGAATATATTATCTATGAAACTCTTTATAAATCTGATTTAAACATAAATAACAACACTAATCAAATACTACCCTTCTGCCTATGATAGTATATTTGCCTGAAAGGAGATTTATTGCTTTTGTATATGCTGAATGCTCCGTTTTGAGGATTTTGGCTGCAGCTTCATCTGCACTCCTGCATTCGCTGATGTCTACTGCTTCCTGATATATTATTGGTCCGCTGTCAAGGCCCGGATCAACGAAATGTATCGTTACGCCGGAGACTTTGCAGCCGTGCTCGAATGCCTGCTTCTGGGCATCGACTCCTGGAAAAGCCGGGAGGAGCGACGGATGGATGTTTATTATCCTGTATGAATTCAGGAGCTCCTCGCTTTTCAGGATGAGCATATAACCTGCAAGCACAACGAGATCGACAGAATGCGAATCGAGGATCCTCTTGATCTGGTTATCAAGCTCTATCCTTGTCTTGAATGAGTTCTTATCGACAATTTCTACTGGTATGGAATTTTCCCTTGCTGTATCTATTGCAGGGGCATCCTTGTTGTTCGTGATCAGGACGACAATCTCCGCATTGCAGCTGCCCTTCCTGATCTGCTCCTGGATTGCCCTGAAATTGCTCCCTCTTCCTGATGCCAGAACTGCCAGTCTCATAGAATAGATCGGATGGATAAGTTTTTTAATATCCGGCTATCTATGAATTTGATGGACCACCACACCTTGAGAGCGGAAATCATCAATGATTGTGAGGTGCTGTACAAGAGAGCAGAGGTGATCCGCTTCGCTGACATCGGCGAGGGGTTCCACTACTGGTTCTGGAAGAACAGGATAGACCAGTTGCGCGAGGAAGGGATCACGTGCTATAATGTCACTGGACTGCTCGATCTCAGGGAAAGGTGCAGGATAGTTTCAAGCGAATTGGAAGAGTTCAGTAAAAGGTTAATGTAATGTTGAGTATCATAATACCCACTTTGAACGAGGAACAGTGC
>JBNLBN010000027.1:0-15472 GCA_050303335.1 Candidatus Micrarchaeia archaeon | reverse complement strand
ACCTTTGTTTGTTGCGGTTGCCAATGAACCCACATAAGGTAACCCAGCAATTTTTGTTGAACCCACTTCAACCCCTAATGTATCCTCTATTTTTTTCACATCTTCTTTTTTCAATTTCACGAAATTTCCGATGTATTCTCCTGGCACTGCGAGTTCCGACATCTCGTCGAATTTTTCGTCATTGATGTTGATATCGGAAAGCCTTGTGGGCAGGCCGATTTCCTTGTAGAAGAGCTCAAGCTCTGCAATCGCTTCATCAGGGGTTTCTTTCCCGAACACCTCTTTTGCAAATTGGCGGAAGCGTTCTTCGTCATGGGATTTCACGTATTTCATCCATGCAGGAAAAACTATTGAAAGGCCTGCTCCGTGGGTGATGTCATAGAATGCTGATAGTTCATGCTCAATCTTGTGGCTTGCCCAGTCCTCCTGCCTGCCATTTCCAAGGAATCCCTGGTGGGCAACTGATCCTGCCCACATAATATTCTTCCTTGCTTCCAGGTTATTCGGATCCCTGTTGAGGATTCTTGCATTTTTGATTATGGATCTCAGGGTGCCTTCGCAGAGCCTGTCTGTCAGGTCCACGCCTTTCGTGTTCGAGAAATACCTTTCGAATATGTGCGCCATCATGTCTGAAATTCCGCAGGCGGTCTGGAACTGCGGGAGTGTCAGCGTCAATTCAGGATTGAGGATGGAGAATTTGGGGCGCAGGCATTCGCCGTATGATGACAGTTTCCTGTTGCCGTTGGTTATTACTGTTGCTGCGCTTGCTTCAGATCCTGCTGCAGGTATGGTAAGTATGGTGCCGATAGGGATCGCCTTTTCCACAGGGATTTTCTTGGAGTAGAAGTCCCACGGATCGCCGTCATAATAGAAACCTGCTGCGATGCCTTTTGCCGAGTCTATCACCGATCCGCCACCTACTGCGAGGATGAAATCGATATTCTCCTTCCTGCAGAGTTCGATTCCCTCGCGCACTTTCTCGATCCTCGGATTCGGGACCGCCCCTCCAAGCTCGACAAAATCGACATTCGAGTCATTGAGCGATTGCACTATCCGGTCATAGAGGCCGGATTTCTTTATTGATCCTGTTCCATAATGGAGAAGCACCCTGTGCCCCTTGCACAATTCCCCTGCGAGTTTTTCCTTTCCTGAACCAAAATGCATTTCCGTTTTCCAAGAATAAGTAAAATCTTCCATCAGATGATATTAAAAAAAATATAATAAAGGCTATTGGTGGCATCCGCCGAAGCCGCCCATCATCCCGAAACCTCTTCCAAAGCCCCGGCCTTCTGGCAACAGTTCCTGGAGCTCTGATTTCAGCTCGTCCGCTTTTTCAGTATCTCCTGAGGCTATTGCATCCCGGATCTGGCCCTGCAATTCACGAACCTGCTGCATTTCCTCCGGAACGTATGATTCCATTATTTCATGTACAGTATCATAGTCTCCGGCTTGTCGTGCCTGCTGGATTGCCAGTTGGTCTTCCTCAGAAATATCTAAGCGCGGACCATGGTGTCCCATATGATATGCCTCCATTATCTCATGCATCGTTTCCATGTCCCCTCTTGCTTCCTGAAGGGCGATCTGGTCCTCTTCTGATAGACCGAAGCCATACTTGACTCCCAGATCATGCATCGTGTCCATTGCCCCCTGCATTGACTGCTGGTCCTCGTCATTCATGCTGGCCCAGCTGAAAAAACCGCCCCAGGCAAACCCAAGCCCCACAATCCCAAGGATCGCAAGTCCTGCTATAAGCATCTTGTCTTTCATATTATCACCGATTAGGCTGCCGGATTTCTTTTATTAAAGAATTCCCCGAATTATCCCCCAAATTACGCCTTATTTCGAACTAACATAGACCAGTATCGCAAGTGAAATCGTCGCAAAGAGATAAGGCACCAGGGTGAATAATCCGCTCCTTCCGTATATGCCGAAAAACACGTGGAGGACCGGGTTTGCCGCTATAGCGAACATCATCATGGAGAATATCGCAAGAAGGAGCCCGAATGTGAATTTGCTCTTGAGCTGGATGTAGTCCCGGAGGTAGATGTAGAACAGGTAGAGCGACAATGCCAGCATCAGGAAGAGCACGATAGTGTGCACATAGAAGAAGTCCTGATAGGGACCCATCATCATGCCCGGTCCCATATGCTGGAACGGCACTATGGCGTTTACAACAACAAATACGAGCACCGACAATGCGAATGCAAGTATGGTACCTAATACGGCGATTATTCTGTCATTCATGTTCATTACCTCCAATAAGTTTCAGCAAATATTCGTTATCCTCCCATTCCGGGCTGATGAAGTAGACGGACCCGTATTTCTTTTTCGGCGTGAGTATCACGCCTTCGGAAAAAAGGAGCTCCACGTGCACCTGGACTGTCTTGTAGTCGAGGCCCAGAGCCATTGCAAGCTGCCGGGTGTTCATCGGCTTCTTGTGCAGTTTTTTGAGAACGTTCAGCCTCGTCGGCCCTCCCCTTGAAGCATTAAGAAGCCAGTAAAGCAGCCTTGTCTTTGAATCCATCTAGCAGGGTATTGCAGACCGCCCCTTAAAAATTATCACCCAAATCAGAACGACTTGTGTGTTATCTTTTTTGCCTTGAAGAAGTCCTTGGTGAATTTGACGGCTTTCCTCGTATCGAATTTCTTGCATGTGTATATTACTGTCGAGAAGAATTTTACATTTCCCCAGACATAAAGCGCGATTCCTGAATCAATGAGAGGGATGAATGCGTCATATCCCTGGTTTATCGCCTTTCCTTTTCCTCCGGTTTCATGGATTGACGGCTTTCCATATGCCCGCAGTTTGAGCTCTTTGGTGATCCCTTCGAAAAAATCAGTCACCGTTTTCTTCTTCACATCGATTTCAAAATATCCTTCAATGAGCAGTCTTTGTCGGGTGATTTTCGGTGCGATGTTCTTCATGGGTAAAAAATTTCATTAAGAATTATAATACCTAGTGATAAAAGGTATTCTACCCTTTGAGGGGGCCGTGAGGTAACCTGGTATCCTGCGTCCTTGGGGTGGACGTTATCTGAGATGCGCTTTTTGAAAAAAAGCGCCGCAAAATAGTTTTGGGGCGCCTTTTACTAAAAGGTGCACAGAAATTCGAATCTCGGCGGCCCCATTTATTTTATTAATCCTCGTTTTGCCGGAGTCCATATTTGGTGAGGAATTTTGATGAAACTCCCATATCACCAATATCAGAATGCCGTCCTATCGACTTTAGCTCATCGCTTAAAACACCTGCATCTTTGCAGTTTTTAATACGAGTTTCAATTAATTGGCCTGCAACTAGGTCTTCCCCGATCGCATCAAGTACTTCGCAAGCAAGCAAGAATTCATATGTTGGGTTTTTTGGATCAGTTCTTTCTTCTGCGAATTTCCTAAGCTCTGACTTGATTGGTGAAATATCTATTCCTTTTATGGTGAGATTATAAACGCCAGCTAGGGCAGCCTCTGATATATTTGGATTTGAAGTAAGATTCCAAAGGTCTGGCAATAGGCCTCTCCCGCCCATTTCTATTACCTCTGCCACTTCATCAACAATATCGGATGCTGCACTATAAGCAAAACCAAGCTCTAAACCTTTTAAATGCTCTAAGTCTGAAGAGTATTGGCGGAGAGTTCTCCTTGCTGCTTCAATGCTTCTGTGAAGGGTTAAATCTGGCGATGCTTTAAGCCTGGAAAAATCCCCGGATTTTACTTCCGTTTTTATATCTTTTTTACGAAAATTCATATGTATCTGTTATAATTAGTGCACAATAATGCTTATAAATATTTGTATTTTTGATGATTTCGACCGCTATGAGAAACAAATATAAAGTGAAGCCATTTGATATATGAAAGATACTCCCAGAGTATCAATTAGCTTCCTGGTTTTCTCAATTACAAAAACCTGCGATTGAGGATTATAAGGGAAGCTGAAACAGGTGAAAAATATGGCAGAAGAAAATGACGGCATGCCCGTTAAACAGGAATTGTTTTTGGAATCCGGTGTACACATCGGAACGAAGATCAGGACAAACGACATGAGGCACTTCATCTTCAAGAGAAGGGATGACGGGCTCTACATTCTGGACTTGAGACAGTCTGCTGACAAGATCATGGAGGCAGCGGCAATGATCAACAAGTTCAAGCCTGAGGAGGTTTCGGTTGTTGCTTCACGTATCTATTCGAGCAACCCGGCAACAAGATTTGCACAGCTTACTGGCGTCAATGTCATCAAGGGAAGGTATGTACCTGGAACTATGACGAACATCCAGTACCAGAGATTCATCGAGCCGAAACTGATCATAGTCTGCGACCCGAAAGGTGAAAGGCAGGCATTGAACGAGAGCAAGAAAACCGGTGTCATGGTAATCGGATTCTGCGATACTGATAACGAGACAAAGAACATAGACCTCGTAGTCCCAGTAAACAACAAGGGTAAGAGGTCGCTCGCGCTCGTATTCTACATACTTGCAAGGGAAGTGATGATGCATCAGGGAACGATCAAGTCATATGACGAGTTCAAGTATGATGTAGGCCACTTCGAGCAGTTCGTCGAGGAGAAGAAGGTCGAGGAAACTCCTGAAGCAGTGGAAGAGGAGAAGGCTGAAAAACCTGCTAAGGAAAAGGAATCCAAGGAGGAACCAAAAGGGAAGAAATCCGAGGAAAAGAAAGAGAAACCTTCAAAGGAATCTGAAACGAAGAAATCCGAGGCAAAGGAAGAGAAGAAATCCGAAGCAAAAGAAGAAAAGCCTGAGGAATCCAAGGAGGAAACCGCTAAGGTTGAGGTAAAAGAAGAGAAGAAAGCCAAGGAAAAAGAAGCTAAGGTTGAGGTAAAAGAAGAGAAGAAAGCCAAGGAAAAAGAATAATCTAATTTGCAAGCTTGTATGCGTCCATGCATGCCTTCCTTGCAAATCCTTCATCTATTTTTTCACATATTGATACGTCATCTGATTTTATCGCTGCCTGGTTGTAGCACTTGTTTCTCCAGACAAAGTCAGTTATGTTCTTGCATGCGTCCGCGTCAAGGTTCTCGTTGGAGTATATTATGGATCCCTGGTAGCAGGTATCCCTTGAGGGCAGGGACTGTATAACCTGGCATGCGGACGGATCGCCGTATTTCTTTGCAAATTCGAACGCGCACTTGAACCTGTTTGTCGAGGCGAGTTCGTGGATCGCATAACATCCGGATGTATCCCCGCTTAGGAGCGAGTAATTCGTATAGCACGCCCACTTGTCGTCAAGCTGGAGGTTTCCTGCATCGCAGATCGTGTAGTCCATGGATGATGCTGCAAACATGGAGAGGCAGTTAAGATGGTAGGGGGTGCCGGGCGTGATGGAAGTGCATGTCTTGTAGTCATTGGTGTTGAGGGCATAGATCTGATAGCAATAGTCGCGTTCGGACTTCAGGTCCAATTCGTAGCACTTGTCAGATTTCTTTACCGCGGATTCGCAGCCTTTTGATACCACTTCATTCTGGATAAGCGAACATGATTCGGAATCGGCATTCGAAAGGCTGTAGTTCATCAGGCAGTCCGTGTCGTATTCGCAGAGATCAGGATTATTGTTGAGCAGTGCTCGGCATAGCTCCTCGTTATCCTCGCCATAGCAGGAATCGATCTGCTTGATGCAGTCTATCCTTCCAACTTCCACCAGATCGCAGAGATCCAGGTCCTTGTTCGCAACCGCGAACCCGGTAATGCAGAATGATTTCTTCTCGGCATCATCGACTTCAAGGCAGGATGGCAGAGAAACATCTGAAAGCTGCTCGAAGCAGTTTTCCTTGAGAGTAGAGTTCTCGATTTTCTTGCACTCGTCATATTGCTCTGATATTATGGCTTTTTCATAATGGCAGTCGTCTTCGCACGCAGGCTCGGAGGTGTTTACATCAATGACGAGGGTCTCGTTGTCCGGGACACTCACGTTCGGAAGTATGAGGGGATTGTCCTGTTCCTGAGACGGACTTGAAAGCAGGAGGAACAACGCTCCTCCGACAACAATGATAAGAACGACAAGAAGCCCGATGAGAGGAACGATACTTTTGTCCTCTTCAGATTTGTATTTATAAGCCATGGTGGCTTATCCTCAGGTAAAATTTATATAGTATTATTGGAGCTTATTATGGAAATTTATGATTTTGATTCTCCGGCGTAAAAATTCAGCTATAAAAAAATTATCCGCAAATCGAATAATCTCCAATTTGGAGAAGAGTGGGGGAGGAGTGGAGCCAATAGGTGTACCATTCCCCTCTTTATATTCCCCTGATTTTTTCGATAAATGAGATTCCGATCTGTATTTCCCTTCTTTCTATTTCGAAGAATTCATCCCTTACCCTTACCCCTTCTGTTGCCTGGAGCATTGCCTTTCCCATCTCCATTGAGTCTGTAAGGCTCTGGCCCTTGCAGAGAAAAAGCTGGCATAGCGGCCTCCAGTTGCGCAGGACGAAATATTTTCTCTCTGAATCATCCAGAACAGGCAGTTTGCCCCTGAAATCCGGGTTTGATTTGAGGACTGGAAGGTGAAGTTTGTAATTCATGTTACTAATAATAGGAATAAATGTTTATAATTGATGCGATCCAAGGTTAAATTTAAAAATATCTCGCATTAATCCTTACATCACCTTATTCTAAGGATTTTGATTTAGGAGGTAATAAAATGGCAGAAAAAGAACACTTGAACTTAGTGTTTATCGGACACGTTGACTCTGGTAAGTCAACAAGCGTAGGAAGAGTCCTGTATGAGACAGGAGCAGTTTCTGAGCAGGTCCTCAACAAATTGAAGGATGAAGCAAAGAAATTTGGAAAGGATACTTTCGAATTCGCATACGTCATGGATTCTCTCAAGGAAGAAAGAGAACGTGGTGTTACGATCGACATCGCACACAAGGAATTCGAAACGAACAAGTATCACTGCACGATCATTGATGCACCGGGACACCGGGACTTCGTCAAGAACATGATCACTGGTGCATCACAGGCTGATGCGGCAGTGCTCGTAATATCAGTTAAGGATGGTATCCAGCCGCAGACAAAGGAACACGCATTCCTTGCAAAGGTGCTCGGTATCAACCAGATCGCTGTCAATCTGAACAAGATGGACGCAGTCGGATACAAGGAAGAAGAATACAAGAAGGTGAAACAGGCGGCAATCGATCTCCTTAAGGGAATCGGTTACAAGACTGACGAGATCGTATTCCTTCCGGGATCAGGCTACGCAGGAGACAACATTACGAAGAAATCGGAGAATACTCCATGGTACAACGGTCCGACACTGATCGAGATCATCAACTCTTTCAAGGTGCCTCCAAAACCATCTGACAAGCCGTTGAGGCTCCCGATCCAGGATGTGTTCACAGTAACAGGACACGGTACAGTGCCTGTAGGAAGAGTCGAGACAGGTGTCATGAAGCCGGGAGAGACGGTAGTCGTCATGCCTTCAGGGGCAAAGGGTGAAGTCAAGAAGATCGAGATGCACCACCAGGAACTGAAGCAGGCAAACCCCGGAGACAACGTCGGTTTCAACCTTAAGGGTGTCGACAAGAAAGACATCAAGAGGGGAGACGTTATCGGACCTTCATCAAACCCGCCGACAGTCGCTGACGAATTCACTGCACAGGTAGTTGTGCTGAACCACCCGACAGCAATTTCAGTAGGATACACTCCTGTAATGCACATCCACACGGCACAGTTTGCAGGAAAGGTCATTGAGATCGTTGAAAAGAAGGATCCGAAGTCAGGACAGTCTGCAGGAAAGCCGGATTTCATCAAGACCGGTGATGTTGCAGTCGTCAAGATCAAGCCATTGAAGCCAATGGTAATTGAAAAGTTCCAGGACTTCGCTCCACTTGGAAGGTTTGCAATCAGGGACATGGGCCAGACAGTTGCTGCCGGTGTCGTCCTGGAAGTCAAGCCACGATCAGCTTAATTTTAAAACTTTTTTTTACTTATTTTTACACATGGAAAAAAAACCGCCAGTTGTAGTCAGTAGCATCATTCCTGTAGGCTCCATGGACCGGACCAGGGGTATCAAAAGTAAACCTGCTCCGGAGCCTCCGCAGGGAACAAAGGACGAGGTGGCTCTTCTTCTTGAGGATGCCAGGGGAAAGCTTTTCAACCTCCGGGAATTCGTTGCCGGGATGACTTTTGCAAAGAAGACTGCAGAGAACACCTATCTCATAAACAGCAAGGGAAAATTCTGGAAGCTTGTACTTGACGACAGCGTGCCATACAATGCGGATTCTGAGAGGCGGATGGAAGTAGTATCAGGCAGCCTGACGTTCTACCTCTATCCATTGAATAGATAGATTTTTTTCATCATGGAATACAACGGCCTGATCAAGGATTTTCTGGTTACGCTGCTTGAGAACAGTATTCCGGGTTGATTTTCGAGAACTGAGGGGATCTCTTTCCAGACAGTTATGGATTTGCGCTTCGGATTTCAGGCCCGATTGCAGCATTAAAACCATAGGATTATATTTTTAAACACTTTTATTCAAAACAGGTATATGTCCAAAATGAGGAAGGCAGCACTAGCAGGAGGTTTTACCCTGGCAGTTGCATCATTGTCATTTGCAGGATACGGGGCCTACGAAGACATTTCAAGATACATGGTTAACAGAAGCAGGATTGCAAATGAAACGGCCCCTGCATCGGAAGAAAAGGCGGAACACAGGAAAATGGCCGAGATATCGCGGATTGACGGGAACTTCCGCGAAGCAGGGATAAACTACGCCAAAGCAGGACAGTTCAATGAGGCCAGGCTCATGGCATCCAAGTGCGGGATTGATGACAAGCTTGACATCCAGGATGAGATAACCGTGATGGAAAGGATTATAGGTAAGAAAAAACAATAACTAATTGGGAGGATATGCAGTACAGATTCAAAAAACCGGACCCCTTATTGTGGGTTGCAGAAAGGACAGGTCCACTCTTCGAAAAGATTCTTGATGAGAAGGGGAGGATAATGAGGATCATCTCCCATGACAATTTTTCCGAACTGAGAAAGACAGTCGGCAAATCAGGAACAGAGATTCGCCTTGAAAACGGCGACACCCCGATCATCTACGCGGCCAGATGCTCGAGTTTCAGCTGCCTGCAGTTTCTTCTGAACGAGAAGGCACGGATAAATGCGAAGAATGACTACGGGGACACTGCATTGATAGTATCATGTGAATACGGAAATATGAAGGTTGCAGAGAGGCTCATTGCAGCAGGTGCAGATATCAGGGCAAGCAACAACGAGGGGAATTCTGCCCTCCATGCGGCTGTTTCAAATGAACATATAGAACTGGTCGATCTGCTCGTTGAAAAAGAAGACATAAACAGGATGAACAACGATGGGGATACTCCTCTTATGCTTGCAGTAAGGAGCGGGAATCTTGAGATGGTTGAATTCATAATGTCGAAACAGGCTGACACCAAGGTCAGGAACAGGGCAGGAGAGACTGCTTTCACATTGGCATCCGAGAACGGGGACAGGGAGATATGGAACGTTCTCGTTAGGAGATAGACTTTTTATTAGTTTCCGACAAAGTTTTCCCCATGTATTCTGTTCATGATATATTTAGCAACAAGCTAGATGATAAAGAGCTTAGCTTGAGGGGATGGGTCTACAGGATCCGCTCCAGCGGAAATATGGTATTTGCAGTCTTGAGGGACCCTTCTGGAATCATCCAGGTCACAGTGAAAAAGGACAAGGTATCAGAGAAGGACTGGCTGGCCGCAAATGACGCATACGTCGAAAGCTCGATAACTATCCGTGGAAAAGTGAAAAAGGACGAGCGGGCGCCGGGAGGATATGAGATCCAGGCATCCGGATTCGAGCTGATTTCAAGGGGGGAACCGTTCCCGATAGCAAAGGATTTGAGCGAGGAATACCTGCTGGATGTCAGGCATTTGTGGCTAAGGTCGCAGAAGATGACTGCCATAATGAAGGCTAGGCATCATATAGTGAACTATCTGCGGGAATTCTTCAACAACGACGGATTCTACGAAATTGCGCCTCCGATAATCACCAAATCAGGCTGCGAGGGAGGAGCCACCCTGTTCGAGATGGACTATTTCGGGGAGAAGGCATACCTTACGCAGAGCTCCCAGATGTACGCGGAGGTCTTCGTGTTCTCGCTCGGGAAGGTCTATGTGCTGGCACCGTCCTTCAGGGCGGAGAAGTCAAGGACGATCAGGCATCTGGCAGAATACTGGCATCTGGAGCCGGAAATGGCATTCTATTCGCATGAGATGAACATGGAGCTTCAGGAAAAGATGGTCGAATACACAGTCCAAAAAATGGTAACTGAGCATCCGGAACTTTTGAAAGCCTGCGGCAGGGACCCATTGGATCTCGAAAAGGTAAAGGGGCCGTTCGAAAAGATCGAATATAAGGAAGCAATCGATCGGGTAAACGAGCTTGGTGGAAAGATGGAATGGGGAGAGGACTTCGGAGCCGACGAGGAAGCGCTTCTGACAAAGGACAATGACGTTCCTATGTTCGTCCACAAGTACCCGAAGGACATCAAGGCATTCTACATGAAGGAGGACCCTAAAAACCCTGAATTGGTGCTTAATAACGACCTTCTTGCCCCAAGGGGACATGGAGAGATAATAGGCGGATCCGAGAGGATTGCTGATTACGACACGCTAGTTGCCAAGATGAAGGCCCAGAACCTGGACCTAAAGGATTATGAATGGTATCTCGATTTGAGAAAATATGGCTCAGTTCAGCATTCAGGATTCGGCCTTGGAATTGAGCGATTCGCAAAGTGGATTCTGAACCAGCATCATATCAGGGACACAATACCGTTCCCAAGAACCATAACCAGATGCTATCCATAAAAAAGGAATATAAAAAAATTATTCGTTATTCTGAGGTCTAGCTTCACTGACGACTATTTTTCTTCCACCAAGGTCCTTGCCATTCAATTCTGAGATGGCCTTATTGCCTGCTTCCTCATCAGCCATGGTAATGAATGCAAAACCTCGTGGCCTACCTGTGTTCCTATCCCGAGGGATGAAGACATCGGATACTTCTCCTGCTGTGGAGAATTCCTGCTTCAAATCCTCTGCTGACATCGAAAAGGGAATGTTCCCTACATACAATTTCATTTTCTAACCTCTATTCATCGGATGCAAGCAAAAAGCCTGCAACCTCTAATGTATATTCAAATAATTCATCTTTATTAAAGAATCTATCTATTTCCTTCCTTGCTGTCTCAAGGGAATCGGAGGCGTGTATTACGTTCCTCGAGGTGCTGTTGGAGAGATCTCCCCTGATTGTTCCTGCGGGTGCCTTGGAAGCGTTTGTCGGGCCTACTATGAGCCTTACGACTTCGACGGCAGACTTTCCCTCGACAACCATTGCAACGACAGGATGGGTGCACATGAACTTTTCCAGGTCCGGATAGAACGGCTTGTCGGTAAGGTGCGCATAATGCTCCTTCGCCTTTTCGGGGGTAATCTGCATCATCTTCATTCCGACAATGCGCATTCCCTTGTTCTCAAACCTGGAAATGATCGATCCGACATATCCCCTCTGGATTGCATCAGGCTTCAACAACAACAGAGTCTGCTCCATATCATTTCACCTTCTTTACCTTCTGGGATTCCTTGAACTCCCTTGATGCAGGAGTCCATTTCTGCCTCCTTCCTTCCCTCTTGAGGTTCAGGAAGTTTTTCCTTTCCTTGCTTCCCTTGAAATAGAAGATCGTGCCGTCCTTCTTGACGTACATCAATCCGCATCCCTTGGGGATTTCCTTTCCGGAAAATGAGCATTTCATCAAAATCACCTAGCTTTAATCTCCTTTGCTTCACGGTCAGTCTCCAATAGGACAATGACCATTCCCTTCTTTACGGGCCCCTTGACGTTCCGGAGGATTACCCTTCCCTCGTCAGGACCTTTCAAGACCTTGCAAAGAACCTGGTAAATCTCGCCATAAACTCCAGTCTTGGTTCGAATTTCAACAATCTCTGCAGGATATCCTTCGCTCATTCAATCACTCTTTTTTTGGCAGTTTCTTGATTATGTCCTGCAATTTCTCTGATGCTGCACCAGGGTCCTCGACTGCAACTGCTGAAGTCCCGACCTCGATACCTACGGATACTCCAAGGTCCTTCTTCGTCTTAAGGAATGCATAAGGAACGCCGTTCTCCTTGCAGAGCTTTGGCAGATGCACAACTACTTCCTCAGGCGTAACGTCTCCTGCTACAACGACAAGCTGGGCGGATTTCCGCTCTACTGACTTTGTGGCCTCGTTTACGCCTTTCTTGATCTTCCCGCCATCCTTTGCTACAGACAGCATTTCCATAATCTGAGGGTACAATTCCTCAGGAATTTCTAAATCTACGTATCCCATATACTACACCTCATATCATCGGTTGATATAAAAAGTAATTTTATTGTAGGAAATAGCATTTATAAGCCTATAGTATGGAGCAGTTTATCGATTTTACCGCCCGGTTCTTCTTTAATTCCGAGAAAAAGCCCTGCAACACTTTCCCTTCGCTGCAGATTAGTATTATGTCTATGCAGACGCCGTTGTGGTGCTGGTGGACGGTGGACTTCACGTTTTTTTCGAACCTGTGGACTATCTTGTGTATTTTCGGCTGGTTCTTGGCTATGTATGTGAGGGTGATCACGGCATCGGTGTGGCCGTTACTTGAATCAATGTCACGGTATTCGTTGATCAGGGAATTTATGGTGGATCGAAGGAGCTTTGAGCGGCTCTTGTATCCGAGCTTTTTTTGCACTGAATCAAGGAGCTTGAGGGAATCATCGTCCATTGAAACTGAGATTATTTCCATTTTAATCACTGAGTTTCTGCCTGACGCCGTTAACTAGGAAGGCGGAGCCTGCTACAATGCACAGGGGACAGGTAAAAGCTGCAGCTGAGATGCCCCAGATTCCGGCAATTGCTATGCTGTCGTTTCCCTTTTTGAGGATATTGTCCTTGTTCACGTTAATAATATGGAAAACGAGATTTATTAAGTTAGCCCAGTTTCCGAAGTTCGGATTCGATTTTCCTTTCGATTTCTTCAGGCATTCCGGGAGCCCTGGCATTGAACCAGTTGAGCCTCCTTGTTTCTATACCGCAGAAATTGAGGACCGAGCAATCCATTGAATATCTTGGCGCATCACCGAAGAGCTTGTAGCCTGCCTCCGCGCCTCCGTAAGTGTTTATTACGAGCGCCTTTTTCCCTTTCAGCTTCTGGTCTATCGGGATTCTTGAACTGAAAACAGGATAGAGGAACCTCACTGACATGATAAGATTAAGCAAAAACTCTGCAACAGGATTCATCTTCGGCATCTTCCTGAAATTGAATGCGAAGTCCTTCTCGAATACCCTGTCAAAAAAGCCTTTGAGAATAGCAGGTGCCGAATACCAATATACCGGATTGATGATGATCATTGAATCTGCACGGCTGATCTTCTCCTGATAGGATTTTACAAGGGGATCAGTTGTATTGCTCTCAAGATCCCTGGCCGGAAGGACAGGATCGAATCCGTCCCTGTACAAATCTATTATTTCGTAATCATCGAGAAGGGTTTTCACCTTCTCAAGCACGAGCGCGTTGTGGCAGCCATCCTGTTTGGGATGGGCATATATTATCAGTTTCATAAAATTCCCCTTAGAAGGCGATTCCAAGGAAGTGGAGTATCAATACGAATATCAGTCCGCCAAGGCCGCCAATTCCAACTATCAGTATTGACCAGAAGTCTATCACTATCCCCAGATTGAAGACAATGTTCAGGATAAAGAATGCGATTATCCCTGCAATGGAGTTCATAATAACCTTTATCGGGTCATCGAAGACCTTCAGTATTATTATCAGTATTATTATCGCTACTATGAGTGCAAACAGGTTTATGATCATGCAGATATCTCGCCGGTTATTTTTATATAAGTTGTGACATTTTTTTATACCTTTAAAAACACTTCCCAATAATGTCTTTCCATGAGAGAGGGAGCCCGGACGAGACTGATCCATAGCTTAGGTAATAGAACGAGGCAGCTCCAGGAGTTGAAAAACAGATACTGGACTGTGCACGGCGAAGGTCCTCTGGGGGACAAGGCACAGGAACTGATGGACAAGAGCTGGGCTATCGAGCAGGCAGGCTTCACCCTCATTCCAAGGACCGTCCTTGCGATGGGATCCTTCAGCGATTTCCGCAAAGGGGTCGGATTCGCCGATGCGGAAAAAAACAATTATTACGAAGGGGACTGGGTCGAAGCATACAGGTTCAGGAAAAGGCTATTGGATCAAAGAATTGGAGGGCCGGATTACTGGAGGCTGCTTCATGAAACGATAAGAAGGCACAATTTCTTGCCGCTTTGCGTCCGGTCATCGGCATTCGGCGACAGCAGGGGAACAGGAATCTATGACAGCGAAATCGTGATCTTCCCGAGGCTTTTTTCAAAAAAGCCTGAATTGCTCATCGATAAGGCGATCAGGGAGGTTCTTTTGAGTGAAATTTCTGAAAACGCGGTCCAGTTCAGGAGGGTAAACGGCCTTGCGCCCGGAATGGGTGTGATGATCGAGCCTGCTTTCGGAACAGAATTCAATGTCAGCCTTGAAGATCCGAAGATGATGTTCGGGCCGGCATACGGAGGATTTGCGCACACTTCTGATGCTGCGGGAAGGATAAGGGCATTTGCGTCCGGCGGGATACCTGTCGAGGCAGTAAACGGAAAGGGCTTCGTTATCCATGAGGACCACAAAAGATTGAATGATGCGATCGATGATGCTACCTGCGCAGACAGGACATGCACGTACAAAAACATGGATCCGAAAAACAGGATAAATCCGGACATGGGAAAGTTCTGCAACCTGGATCTTGGAATAATGGAAAGGGAATCTGTGCCGAATATAAAAGTCGGGCGGATAGCCCTTGAATGGTTTTTTGAAAAACTCAGGAGACTGGAATCATTGGTAGGGGAAAGACAATATGTCGAATGGGCATTGTCAGCAGATCAAAGACTGGCCATTATGCAGATTTCGGATGCAAAGATTTGCATGGACCTCCTGAATATCGAGATATCTGGAAAAACCGTCGGGGTATCCGAATATGTTGTCGGAACCGGGGAAAGAACCTGTGATTCGATAGTCGTGCTGGAGAATGTCGCAGACGTGCCGAAATTGAAAAGACTGAACGGGAAAATGAAGAATTACCTTTTAATCTATGGCGGGCATCTGACATCCTACGAATGCGCCAGATCATTCAATTTCAGCGATGTATGCAATGCCGCCGTTTTAATAGAAAAAGAATACAAGGAGCACGGGGATGCTCCTGAGAACCACTGGGGAGGGGCATTGGATGCTTCCAACAAGATCTTCCTTGTGAGCAGTCCGCATGAACTTCCCATATTGCAGCAGAAACCGGACTACACTGACGGGGGGTTCCGTATTTATCACAAGAGGGTGAAGGTAACTGCAAGCCAGGCGCAGAGAAAAGCGGTCGTGGATTTGGTCGAATGAGAATAATAGGAAGG
>JBNLBN010000026.1:0-15654 GCA_050303335.1 Candidatus Micrarchaeia archaeon | reverse complement strand
AGCAGGCCCAGAACAGGATAATCGAGGCGAAGGAGCTTGCCCAGAAGGAAAAGAAGAAGAATTCCGAGGAGATACTGAAATTCAAGAATGCGAAGCTGAAAGATGGCAGCAAGAAGATAGAGTCCGAAGTCGAGAAGATCCTGAAAAAAGCCCGTGAGGAAGGATCCAGCATAAAGAGCAAGAAGGTTGATGATAAATTCGCAACCAAGATGGTTGAAGAATTCCTTAACATCTGATGATACTCATGTTGAAACCCAAGGAAATGAAAAAGATCAGGGCAATCGTACTGAAGTCCCAGGTGGAAGACCTGATCGTCGCCCTCCACAAGGCAGGGATCGTGGACATTACCAAGACAGCGTACGACGGACTCGAGGAAGGCAGGCCCCTTGACTCTTTCGATGTGATATCCGCACATCTCCTGAAGCTCAGGACTGCATATTCCCTGATAAAGGACGATGCCGAGGCATCACAGGTTATCGAGATCGGAAAGGCAAAGAAGATAATGGAGAAATTCACCCTTGATGCCGAACTGAAGAAGCTCTACAAGGAAGCGACGGAGAAGAGGGAACTGGTCAAGACGCTTGAAGGCCAGCAGAAGACAATGGAGAAGCTTGCAGGCTTTGACTTCGATTTCAGCAGGAGCGAGACGAGGACGCTTACTTTCAAGGTATGCGAGACTGCCAAGATCACGGCATTGAAATCCAAGATCGAGGCTGCTGATCCCCATTCCTCAGTAATAACAAGCGGAAGGATCGCACTCATTATATTCGAGAAGAAATTCCTGGAGAAGGTCGAGGAGATACTCCTTGAATTAGGTGTCAGCGAGCTCGAGATCCCTGATTATGTGACCACTCCGCAGGAGACTATAAACAACATTGAGATGAAGAAAAAGAACATTGTTCAGAAGATAAGCGAAATCGACGGCAGGATCAGGAACATCTCCCATGAAAGCGTCCAGGAAGTAAGGGACCTCATCGCAACATTCGAGATCGAAGCCGAAAGGGCTGAGATCACATCAAGGTTCTCCAATTCAAGGTATGCATTCGTCCTCGAGGGATGGGTGCTGGCAGACAAGTATCCTGAAATAGAAAAACTCGTATCCTCATACAATGAGGCGTATCTCGAAAATGTGGAGATAGACAGCCACCATGATGTTCCCCCGACAGTCCTTGACAACAAGGGACCGGTAAACCCGTTCGAATTCATTACAAAAAGCTATTCGTTTCCCAAATACAGCGAGATAGATCCGACTTTCACATACTTCATATTCCTTTCGATCATCTACGGGATGATCGTAGGTGACTTCATATACGGACTCATCTCAGCAGCCGTATCTTATGCAATACTGAAGAAATATTCGCACAACGAGATTCTCCGCAATGTTGCCATGATCTGGATCGTAGGATCGATCCCGACGATGGTCTTCGGTGTCATATATGACGAATGGGGAGGACTCACGCATTACATGATCTCTGAGTGGATCCAAAGCTGGAGCGGAATAGTATTGTTTGCTGCTCCCCTTTACACCGGATTCCACAGGGTATCAGAACTCGGGACTCTGCTCCTCATATCATTGTTCGTGGGAATTGCACACATCGGAGTGGGGCTGATACTCGGCGTGATCAGCGAATGGAACCATTCGAAGAAGCACGCATTTGCAAAAATCGGGTGGCTCATGCTCCTTAGCGCTATCATCCTGATGTCGCTGAATTCGCTCGGATATATTGAGGCGGACATGACAATACCGGGAGCAGCGCTCGTGGTGCTTGCAGTAATTGTGATCGGCGCGACAGAAAGCATTGCAGGGCTCGTGGAGCTTCCAGGTTTTGCAGGAAACATCCTGTCATACCTGAGAATCGGTGTCATTGGCGTAGTTGGTGTCATCCTTGCAGAGATCATAAACGAGTTCATCAGGCCGCAGCCGGGTATGGGAATAGTTGCTCTTGCGATAATCCCGATATACCTTGGACTGCATGTTGTGAATTGCGTGATCGCTATGTTTGAAGCTCTGGTGCAGGCGGGCCGTCTCAATATCTTTGAATACAGATCGAAATTCATTACCGGCGGGGGTAAGAAGTTCTCGCCGTTTACGCTCAATAAAAAATGAGGTGTTATGAAATATGGCAGAAGAAATAGTAGGAAATTTCCTTACATCCGAAGGAGCTATGGCTATCGGAGCAGGAATCGCAATGGGTTTAGGTGCTATCGGAGCCGGTTGGTCACAGGGTAGCATTGGTGCAGCAGCTATGGGCGCAGCAGCAGAAAGGCCGGAGCTTGAATCAAAGATGATTCTGTATATCGCTCTGCCGGAAATCATTGCTCTGCTCGGTTTCGTAGTGGCATTCTTCCTCGTACAGGCAATCTCAGGTGCACACGCATAAAGGTGAAGAAATGGGAATAGAGAAGCTTAAGAGCTCTCTTCTTTCCGAAGCCAAAGGCGATGCCAAGAAGATTTTGGACGAAGCAGAAGAAAAATCCAAAAAGATGCTCGAAGAGGAGAAGAGCAGGCTTGACAGCCTGAAGAAGCAGGCTGAGGAAGAGGTTGAAAAGAACCTCTCTGACCAAAACAGGGAAAGGATGGCCTGGGCAAGGCTGGAATCAAAGAGGATTCTGGCTGAGGCGAAAGAGGATGCTATCAAAAACGTAGTGGAAAGCATGTTCGAGAAGCTTGCCTCGGTCAGGAAAACGCCGGGCTACAAGAAATTCATGGAAAGCGCTGCCAAAGCGGGCATTTCAGAACTTGGAGCTAAGTCCACCATTCATGTAGTGAAGGGCGACAAGGCACTCGTCAAGGGAGGAGACGTCGTCGAGGACCTCAACGGCCTTGGCGGACTTATTGTCGAATCCCAGGACGGGAAACTGCTCTACAACATGACTCTTGAGACCCTCTTTGACAACAGGAGAGATGAAATCAGGAAGAAGATTTCTGACAAGATATTTGGAGGAAGTTGATGCTAGCCGATATACTAAGAAGATTGATACCAAAAAGCAGATCAATAAAATACGGATACTCGAACGCAAGGGTAAAGGCCATGAAGGGTGCGCTTCTCAAGGGCACCATTCAGGACGAGCTGATCCGTGTTGGTTCAGTAGAAGCAATGATAGAGCTTCTCCAGAAAACGGATTACAAGCAGGACCTTGCGGATGCTGCACTGAATTATGACGGATCTGCGATAATATCGGCTGCAGCCTCTCAAAACTTTGCAAGGGTCGTAAGAAGGCTTGTGAAGGTCACCCCTGCAGAGGACCGCAAGGCACTGAGGGCCCTCCTTATCAGATGGGATCTCATCAACCTCAAGACCCTGCTCCATGCAAAGAAGCTCGATCGCGGCTATGACGAGGTCAGGCATCTTCTCTACAACGTGGGCGGATTGCGGGAATCGGATTTCAAGAAGATCTTGAAATCTGACGAGGAAACGATACTGCGGGAATTAAGGAGAAGCGCAATTGGCGATGCATTCGAGGGAATCAAGGTCCAGGGGAACATGTTCACATACATTGAATCGGATATTGATTCGAAGATATACAAGAGGATAGACAACGTTCTTGCCAAAGTCGGTGGAAGGGAGATAGGATACATCAGGGACATCCTGAGAAAGGAAATTGATGCAAGAAACATAATGATCATAGAAAGGCTAAAGAAGCACAACAGAGAGATCGATCTGATAGAAGGCGGGACGCTGAGCAGCGCACTTGTCGGCCACTGCAAGGATGCCAAGGACATCCAGCAGGTGGCGAACCTGGTTCGGCACAAGTTCCACAAGCTGGACGTACCTGCAGAAGCAACCATTACGGATCTCGAGATTGCCCTGGACAGATCGGTTGCGAACATGAAGAAATACGCATTCGGAAAGGAGGTCCTGTCGCTGGGCGTAATAATCGGATTCCTTCTCCTCAAGGAGGAGGAAATAAACAATCTCAGGAAAATTGCGAAGGGAAAGGAATACGGATTCACTGAAAATGAGATTAGAGCAATGCTCGTGTGAGAAAAATGAAATCAAAAATATTGGTTCTTGGAGACGGCCCCCTTGTGATGGGATTCAGGCTTGCAGGCCTTGAGGATACTGTACAGGTTACCGAGGAGAATTTCCAGGAAGAACTGGAAAAGGCCATAAAGAACCAGGAATTCGGGATAATAATCACTGATGAGAACCTTATCAGTAAGATTGATTGGAGGTTGAAGAAGAAGATTGATTCGATCGCCTATCCGGTAATCGTTCCGCTGCCAGACAAGTCAGGGCAGAGTACCGAAGGCGATGAGATCAAGAGCCTGATCAAGAGAGCTCTAGGGTTTGATCTGGCAAACTAGGAGGAGATTATGATGAAAGGAAAAATCGTTAGAATCAGCGGGCCTGTTGCTGAAGCAAGGCTGCCTGGTGCAAGACTATATGATGTTGTAAAGGTCGGAAAGGAGAAATTATTGGGAGAGATCATCAAGATCGTAGGAGATATCTCAGTCATCCAGGTTTACGAGGATACTTCCGGACTCATGCCCGGGGAGCCCGTGGAATCAACAGGAGCCCCTCTTTCAGTTGAACTTGGTCCAGGCCTTCTTGAAAGTATTTACGATGGAATTCAGAGGCCGTTGAAAGTCATTGAAGAACAGGCTGGCGGCGCATTCATTACAAGAGGAATCGAGGCACCTGCCCTTGATCAGAAGAAGAAATGGGACTTCAAGGCAACCGCAAAAACAGGGGACAAGGTAAAGGCCGGGGATATCCTTGGTACTGTCCAGGAAACAGACCTAATTGAACACAGGATCATGGCAACCCACGAGGGTAAGATTGATTCGATCAAGTCAGGAAAATACACAGTGTCGGATGAAATCGGGACCATCTCATCTGAAGGAAAGAAGCATCCGATCAGGCTTGCACAGAAATGGTTCGTTAGAAAGGCAAGGCCGGTTACAGAAAAATTCCCGCCGGTTATTCCATTGATCACAGGACAGAGAATCGTTGACACTTTCTTCCCGATTGCAAAGGGTGGAACTGCTGCAATTCCGGGTCCTTTCGGTTCGGGAAAGACGGTTACGCAGCAGTCGCTTGCAAAGTATTCCGATACACAGATCGTGGTCTACATCGGATGCGGAGAGCGTGGAAACGAGATGACAGAGGTTCTGAAGGAGTTCCCGCATCTTGAGGACCCTAACACAGGAAAGCCGTTGATGCAGAGGACTGTTCTTATTGCAAATACATCCAACATGCCTGTAGCAGCACGTGAAGCTTCCATTTACACTGGAGTCACCATTGCCGAATACTTCAGGGACATGGGATATGATGTAGCATTGATGGCTGATTCCACATCAAGGTGGGCAGAGGCCATGCGTGAAATCGGCGGAAGGCTCGAAGAGATGCCGGGTGAGGAAGGATATCCTGCATACCTTGCAAGAAGGCTGGCGGAATTCTATGAAAGGGCTGGCCGTGTAAGATGCAGGGCAACTGCCGAAAGATACGGTTCCGTTTCAATCATCGGCGCTGTTTCTCCTCCGGGCGGTGATATTTCCGAGCCGGTCTCGCAGAACACCCTCCGTGTTACGAAGGTGTTCCTTGCACTTGATGCATCGCTTGCATACAAGAGGCACTTCCCGGCAATCAACTGGCTCAAAAGCTATTCCCTTTACGGGGATTCGCTTGACGACTACTTCGCAAAGGAAGTATCATCCGAATTCACTACTCTCTCGAAAAAGGCCATGGCAATGCTCCAGAAGGAAGCAGAGCTGCAGGAAGTGGTCCAGCTTGTCGGTCCGGACGCCCTTCCTGAAAGGGAGCAGGCGATCCTCATGGTCACTAAGATGCTTAGGGAGGATTACCTCCAGCAGAACGCATTCGTTGACTGGGATGCAAGATGCGAGCTGGACAAGCAGTACCTCATGCTCAAGTCGATCATGAAGTTTTCCGAGAATACGGAAAATGCGATTGATCTCGGCATCCAGCTGAAGAAGATCCAGGATCTCGATATCAGGGTTAAGATCGGAAGGATGAAGGAGATTACGGACTTGAAGGATTTCGAGAAACTCCATAAGGAGATAGATTCAAGCTTCGAGAAAATCAGGTGATTTTTATGAAAGAATACAAAACAATCAACCAGATTGCAGGGCCTCTCGTATTTGTTTCTGATGTATCAGGAGTAAGTTACAACGAGATCGTCGAGGTTATCGTTCCCGGAGGGGAAAAGAGAAAGGGGCAGGTTCTTGATATTTCTGAAAAGAACGCGGTAGTCCAGATATTCGGCGGAACAGAGGGTATCTCAACCACAGAGACTTCAGTACGATTCCTCGGGGAGACCATGAGGCTCGGACTTTCATCTGACATGCTTGGCCGTGTATTCAACGGCCTTGGTGAACCAAGGGACAAGGGACCGAAGATCATCCCTGAGGAAAAAGTTGACATTACAGGGCTTCCAATCAACCCGTATTCACGTGAATCGCCAAACGAATTCATCCAGACAGGTGTCTCGACAGTCGACTGCATGAACACACTTGTCCGTGGCCAGAAGCTTCCGATCTTCTCGGCAGCAGGTCTTCCGCACAACCAGCTTACAGTGCAGATTGCAAGGCAGGCGAAGGTGAGGGGAACGGAGGAGAAATTCGCTGTCGTATTCGCGGCGATCGGTATCACGCACGAGGAAGCGTCTTTCTTCATGAGGGATTTCGAGAAGACGGGAGCCCTTGAGAATGCCGTATTGTTCCTCAACCTGGCAGACGATCCATCTGTTGAACGTATCATCACGCCGAGGCTTGCACTGACAACAGCAGAATACCTTGCATATGAACAGGGAATGCACGTACTTACTTTGATTACAGACCTTACGAACTACTGCGAAGCGCTTCGTGAAATTTCTTCGGCAAGGCAGGAAGTACCTGGAAGGCGTGGATATCCTGGTTACATGTACACAGATCTTTCTACGATATACGAGAGGGCAGGAAGGATCAGGGGATCAACAGGTTCTGTTACGCAGATTCCGATCCTTACAATGCCCGGAGATGACAAGACGCACCCTATCCCGGACCTTACAGGATACATCACAGAAGGGCAGATACTGCTTTCGCGTGACCTTCATAGGAAGAATATCTATCCTCCGGTCGATGTTCTGCCGTCCCTCTCAAGGCTTATGAACTCAGGTATCGGAGAGGACAAGACAAGGGAGGACCACAAGGGCGTATCAGACCAGCTTTATGCCGCTTATGCAAACGGCCGTGACCTTAGGTCGCTCAGTGCAGTCGTTGGTGAAGAGGCATTGTCTGCAATTGACAGGAAATACCTGAAGCTTGCAGACCAGTTCGAGGACAGGTTCGTGAAGCAGGGACCATACGAGAACAGGAACATCGAGGACACCCTTTCGATAGCATGGGACCTCCTCTCGATATTGCCGGAAGAAGAACTGAAGAGGGTCAAGAAGTCATACATTGAAAAGTACCTTCCGAAGGAGGAGGAGAAGGAATAGCTTCCCTCGGCCGGAACCAACATGGGAATTGCCTCTTTTGAGTCGGTTCCCCGGCCAAAGAGAAGCAGAGGTAGGTTTTTATGGCGCAGGACGTTAACCCGACGAGGATGGAACTGATCAAGACCAAGGACAGGATCAAGCTGGCCCAGAAAGGCCACAAGCTCCTCAAACAAAAGAGGGATGCCCTCATCCTTGAATTCTTCAAGATCATGAAGAAGGCAAAGGATCTGCGGGGGCAGCTGGCAGTCAAGATGAACAAGGGTTATAAATCCCTTGCCAAGGCGGAAACCTACCACAACATCCAGGAGCTCTCGAAAGTGTCCCTTGACCTGCGAAAGGACATCAGCGTGGACATTGAGGTCAGGAACGTCATGGGCGTCAAGATACCGAACATAAACATATCCGAACTGGAAAACACTTACTTCATGGACATTGACAGCTATTCCATTGCCGGAACGAGTGCGAAGATAGATGATGCTGTCGGCGACTTCTCGGAGATCCTTGAAATGGTTATCAGGCTTGCAGAAACCGAGACTGCCATGAAAAGGCTTATTTTGGAGATAGAGAAGACCAAGAGAAGGGTGAATGCGCTGGAATTCGTCGTGATCCCCCAGCTCGAGCAGACAAAAAAGGACATCCAGTTCAGGCTCGAGGAGATGGAAAGGGACAGCTTTGTTTCGCTTAAGACGATCAAGAGAAAGCTTGAGAAAGAAAAAGCATAGTTATGTTGAAGCGGAAACGGGTTATTGCCCCTTTTTCAAAGGCCAGCGGCATCATGGAATATCAGGATCCAAGGAGGAAGACAATTGAAAGCGAGCTTCAGAAGGGGATTTATGACCATGGAAATGCCAGGCTTGAAGATATCGTCCATTTAAGTAACATATCAAAACATTCCTCTGTCGGCATTTCTATCAAGGCCCTGCGTGCATTGGAAAAGATGATTAATGACGGCATTTTTTGCGAATTGCCCGTTAAGGAAAGCATAATAGAGGACGACATGCTGGGCCTGTTGGAAGATGATGACCGTAAATACATGGCTGCGCGGGTCCTGGCAGTTGCATACAAGGCAGCAGGAAGGCTTACTGACATATCCAGCCTCATACACCATGAAGATCAGAAAGTCTCGGCTGGGGCTGCCGATGCATGCTGAATTTAAACCCTTTTTGAGAATAATGTATAATGGCAATGAAAAGAAAAGCTCCAGAGGGTAATAGGGAAATATCTTCAAGCAGGGAATTCCAGGTTTTTGAGAAAACGAGATTAAGCGTAGAGCTTCTTGCAATGATGCAGAATCCGGACACCGGAAGGGCAATGCAATTGATCAAAGAGGGCGCAGATGTCGATTTCGCCGGCCCAAAAGGAATCAGGCCGCTGACTGTCGCTTTGTTGAATCGTAACGAGGCTGCAGTGGAACTATTGCTTAGAAAACATGCTGAACCGCATTTCACGGATAATGCCGGCACAACTACGCTGATGACGGCAACCACCACCAGGTCGGTCAGGATCGTCAACATGCTGCTCGAGCAGGGAGTAGATGTCAATGCAAGAAGGAAGGACGGCTGCACTGCATTGATGTATGCTGCAACAAGCGGAATTGAGGAGATGGTATTATTATTGCTCAATCATGGGGCTGAACCAAATGCGATCAACGAGAAAGGAAAGACTGCACTGGTCTATGCCGTAGAAAACGAAAGCGCGGGCATAGTGAAATTACTGCTTGCAAGAGGCGCTGACCCTTACCATCAAAATGATGATGGTGAATCTGCACGCGATATTGCAAGGGAAAAAGGATGCAATGAGATTGCCGATCTTCTTGAACCCAGGCATTAGAGTGCCTTTTCAATTTCCTCGAGGTCAATTTTCTTGCAGAAGATCACGTTTTCCGAATATTTGGAAATGCCTTTCCTGAACTCTTCAAGCTTCTGCCCGAGATGAGGGGGAATCCCGTATTCAAGATCAGGGTTGAAGTATTTTGTCGGGACAGTTTCAGGATTGCACCGCTCCAAAGGCTCGTCAGAAAAAACCATGAAAGTCCATGAGCAGCAGAATGAAGGCACGTGTGCCGAAGTCACCTTGGAATGCTTGAAGAGCGGCTCGATTGTCGCAAAAAGCTTTAGGCCGAGGTAGTTTGGCATCGATATATCGTCTCCGTGGGAGGCGAAGATTCCGCCCGCTTTAAGCAATCTCGAGAACCTCTTAACTGTGTCCCGGTTGTAGAGCTCCGCTCCGCTCTCGTAGGCGATCAGGTCCATTATGATGACATCAAAGACATCCCGGCATTCATCCGCGAATTTCATGGCATCGTCAATGACGACGTTCACCCGCGGATCGCTGAATGAGTCATTGGTCTCCTCCCTGAAGAAACGCTTTGACATTTCAACCACGCGCTCATCTATATCAACGAGGGTTATGTGCTCTATTCCCTTGTATTTCAAGAGCTCGCGAAGGAGGAATCCGTCCCCGGCACCAAGAACCAGAACCCTTTTTGGATCTTTTGAATGGGATATCGGAAAATGACCGAGCATCTCATGGTAGATGAATTCATCCCCGGTATAAAGCTGCATGAAATTGTCAAGCATGAGGGATTTCTTCCCGTTTACCTCGATTACATCGATCTGCTGATATTTGCTCTTTTCAGAATGGAGAAGCCTGTCTGGAACGACAAGCTTGTAATATACGTTATTCAGTTTTTCTAAGTACGCCTCTTTCAAATCTCTTCACCTCTTCCAGTTCTGCTTCCATGAGTTTAAGAAATTCTTCCATAGCCTTTGAGGCGTCTCCCTCGTCGCCGCAGGAAAAAATATCGACCGAGAAATGGCCGTGTTCCGGCCAGGTATGGACTGAGAAATGTGATTCCATCAACACTAGTATTGCAGAAACCCCATGTGGCTCAAACCTGTGGACATCGATATCGAGGATATTGAGCCCTCCGGCTTTGGCTGCCTGGACCATGGAATCCCTCAGGAAATCCGGGTCATTGAGCTTCTCGTATGTGGATCTCGCATCGGCGATGACCAACTGGCCGAGGACCTTATCCGGCGCATCGGCTGGGGGGTTATTTTCCATAATTCGACTCATAGGAAAAAGTTAGAGCAGAAAAATTTAAATAGGTGCTTTTCGGCAAAAACCGCAACAAACAAAGAGTTGTTTAAAAACTGGCATAGTGAAGTATAGTGGTGATCAAATGAAAGATGAAATGATCGTAATAGCCGCATTGCTTGTGGCATTGGGTTTTGTCGGAAGCGCATACCTGCTTTCCGGCGTAGATTATTCTCCTAAGGTCAATGTTTCGGACGTTACCTCAACACCGAACGTATATGTATCCAGCCTCCCGCCGGAGCATGTGCTGAGTGTCAGCGGAACGGCATCGACAAGGGTTACTCCTGACCTCCTAAATGTATATATCAGGATCGACACGAACGATACTGATGCAAAGACATCCCAGGAGGAGAATGCAGTTGTAAGTGCAGGCGTCATTGAGGAACTGAAAAGCCTGGGGCTGAAGGATAACGAGATAAAATCAACATCCTACAGCGTACAGCCTATCCGGGAATCGCAGAGGAAATGCGACGACAACGGCTGCATATACAATTATATCCTTGTAGGATACAGGACAACGCATTCGGTGAATGTCAGGACGACCAATCTTGATCTTGCAGGAGACATTGTGGATTCCGCGACTGAGTTCGGCGAGAACGAGGTGTTTGTTGACAGCATATCATTCTCCCTGCAGGATGAGACAAGGCGCGAAGTCCAGGCAACGCTTCTTGCAGAAGCAGGAGCTGCTGCAAAAGAGAAGGCTGACGCCATTGCCGAGGGACTCGGATCAACGGTCGGAAAGCTCGTCCAGGCAAGCGAATCGACATACTATCCTGGACCGATCTACTACGACAGGGCAGTATTCGCTGAAGCTGCAGCAGATTCGGCAGCGCCCGTACCCACTTCCCTGGAAACAGGAGACGTCGAGGTATCGGCAACTGTGAATGCAGGATTCGAAATCAACTAATTTTTTTATTCTATTTTTAGCGCTTCCTTCAGTTTCGGCACGTTGAATCCGATGATGACAGTTCCGTCGATATCGGTCACCGGTACTGCAAGGCCGCCGCTTTTTTCCTGAAGTTCTACTGCGTATTTGGGATTCTCCTGCGCGTTCCTTTCTTCGAATTCGATGTTGTTCTCACTAAGGAAATCCTTGACCTTTACGCACCACGGGCAACTGCTCGTACTATACACTATGACGTTCATGTTTTTTTCTTACAGGGCAAGGTTATAAAAATCTATTACAGAATTGGAATCATGAAGCTAGAACCTGTAAAATATATCTGGATGAACGGGAGATACGTAAGCTGGAAAGATGCCAAAATCCACATTCTCACCCATGCCCTGCATTACGGGACAGGTATTTTCGAAGGAATCCGCTGCTACGAAACCCAGAACGGTCCGGCAGTCTTCAGGATGAAGGACCATTTCGACAGGCTCTTCCATGGGATCAAATCATATCAGTTCAGGATCGATTACACCAACAGGCAGCTCTGCGACATCACAAAGGAACTGATCAGGAAAAACAAGCTGAAATCAGGGTATATCAGGCCTCTTTGCTATGTCGGATACAAGACCATAGGGATTGACATAAGAGGAGCGCCCTTCGATCTTGCAATCATTGCATTGCCATTTGGAAAATACTTCGAGAACTTCGATAAGGGGATAACCTGCAAGATATCAAGCTGGAAGCGGATTGACACTGAAATATTGTCGCCGCATGTCAAGGCAACGGCCAATTACATGAATTCCGTCCTTGCAAAGAAGGAGGCGACGAATTCCGGATTCGACGAGGCGATCATGCTGAACGAGCAGGGAAGAGTGTCCGAAGGAAGCGGCGAGAACCTGTTCATAGTTGAGGAGGGGAAACTTGTAACCCCTCCATTGTACGAGCAGGTCCTCAAGGGGATAACCAGGGAGAGCATAATGACGATTGCCACTGACCTTGGAATCCCTGTAATTGAGCGGCCCCTTCTCAGGGACGAGCTCTACACAGCAGATGAAGTGTTCCTCACTGGGACTGCTGCCGAAGTGACGCCTGTATCAGAGATTGACAAGAGGAAAATCTCGAAAGGGGCAGGGCCGATTACGAAAAAACTCCAGAAGGAATTCTTCAGCATAGTGGAAGGGAAGAACGAGAAATACAGCAAATGGCTTGACTACGTCTGATTGAGGACTTTAGGTCTTTTCTTGGGAAAACCTCAGGACCTTTGAACAACTTAGTCCTGACTGTTCTTGGGAGAACCTCAGGCCCTTTGAACAACTTAGTCCTGACGATTCTTGGGAGAACCTCAGGACCTTTGAGAACTTTGACATGGATACACCTAAGCAAAGTTCAATGGGACCGCTGAGATTTGAACTCAGATCACAGCCTTATTCTGGACTATTGACTTCTTCTGCCCCAGGGCTTTCGAGGACGTTTGCCCTGAGTTTACATAAGTCAAAGGTCCACCCGAAGGCTGCAGCTTACCAGGTTGGCCTACGATCCCATATAAAGGTTATTGGATAGTATTGGTTTATGAGGCTTGTTGCTCGATGCCGCAATATCATTGAGGCGGAAACAATATCCACACAATACCAGATGAAAGGATTTCAAACCAAAATAATAAAAAAGGGGAACGATCCGATCGTTGTGTTCGAGGTCTGGGCTACAAAGGAGGAATTCCTTACTTAGCCGAAATACTTAAGCTTGGGGCTTGGCATTTCCTGCTGAACCTGTTTCATCTGTTTCAGTGCCGTCTTTCTTCTTTCAAGCTCATCCTGGAACTTCTTCCAGATCTGCCTGCCCTCCTTTTCAGGCAGGATCTTTATCACAAAAAGATTCCGGTATCTCGAAGTCGGCGACATCGGCGTGTAGTCGTTGAGAACGTATTGCCCGACCTTTACCTTGGACGATATCTTCCTGTGGACAGGCAGTATCAGGAGATTCCCGTCCCACATCTTCACGAGGGCCTGTACGGTGTCGTCTGCACTGACCACTCCCTTGTGCTTGGGGGATATTATATGCTCTATCATTCCAATGTGATACATGGCAATTAGATCGGAAAAAAGATATTTAAGGTTTGCACTACCGTCCAAGTTGTTTTGTGAAATGGTCTAACATGGATTAAATCAGGAAAAAATCCAAAAATTGCATAATCAGGATTCTTCTCGTTTTTATGTAAATTTTACACCACAAAAATAAATTAAAAAAAACCAAATAAAAAAAACTGGTCAAAAAAATTTCCGAGATTAGGATGGCTATTTTTTTCAGATATTGACAATAAATATCACAAAATTTTGTCAATAAAAAACATTTTTTGCAACTAAAAATAGAAAAGTATTTAAAGAAAACAAAATTATCCAATAACCCTGAGAGGGGTGGGAGATACGGTCCGCAGGATCGTGTTCCCCTTTTATCGCACCTTGGGAGGGGTGGGTTAATAATGGGTGGAATGAATTCGATCAGCTTTGATAGAGCTGATTTTGATAGAATGACAAATGAGATATTTGCGGAAGGTGCTCGCGATATGCGCGAGCACTCAAGCGATCCTGAAAGCCTGCTAAGGGCATTTGAGAGGATGGATAACCAGCTGTATGAGCTGGAACTTGAGGTAAATCCTCCGAAGGAGGCTCTTGAGAGCGTAAACTACAGGAAAGAGAACCTGCTCAAGACCATCGCAAGGCTGGAGAAAGTCGACATCGAGGGATATATAGAAAACGATCTTAGGTCAAAATCGGCAAAGATCATGTTCGCACTTAATGCCCCGTATTCAGTTGACAGGGTAATCGACAAATGCACTGAAAGATTAAGAAGGGCAGGAATGGGAAGCGAGGAGATTACAAACCTGTATGATGCCATACCAAGGGGAAGAGAACCTTTCCATCAGGTGATATCCAGGCTGGGAAGCCATGAGAAATTCCTGATTCTGGTAGCAAATGAGGGTGCAGGCCGTTATGCCATCGCTGCACGGGATGCACTTGAACCAATGAAAAGCATGAAACCGAAAAAGGACAATGTTGTGCATGTTCAATTCAGGCAAAGACATTAATCTTTCATTCTCTAATTTTTTTCATGGGAAGACTTCCGTCCTGGTTCAGGGTAAAATTCCAGGACAACGGGAATAGCAGGCAGATAGGTTCACTTCTTGGCAGCTACAGGCTCAATTCAGTATGCCAGAGCGCCCACTGCCCGAACAAGTCAGAATGCTGGGCAGCAGGGACAGCCACATTCATGATAATGGGGCAATACTGTACCAGGGGCTGCAGATTCTGCGCAGTGAAAACGCTTGCACGGCCACCCCCGCTTGATCCAGCGGAGCCGGAAAACCTTGCAGAGGCCGTCTCGAAACTCGGCTTGAGATACATTGTAATAACATCAGTGGACCGGGACGATCTGGAAGATGACGGTGCAGGGCACTATGCAGAGTGCGTCAGGAGAATAAAGGAAAAATGCCCGGATCTCATTCTCGAGACGCTTATTCCTGATTTCAAGGGGAAGGAATCCGCACTCGACAAGCTGATCGCATCAGGGCCACATGTGATATCCCATAACGTCGAATCTGTTGAAAGGCTCAATCCGGAAGTAAGGGACAGGAGGGCAAATTACAGGCAGAGCCTCAGGGTCCTCGAATACTTATATAATAATAATATAAGGACAAAATCTGGCTTCATGGTCGGATTCGGGGAAACCAGGGAGGAAGTGAAGAAAACCATGGAGGACCTCTTATCGGTCGGCGTCGAGCTGATCACAATAGGCCAGTACCTCCAGCCAAGCAAACTCCATTATCCGTTAAAGGAATACATAAGCCCTGAGCAGTTCCGGGAATATGAAAGGATGGGGCTCGACATGGGTTTCCGGTACGTCGCAGCAGGCCCGCTTGTACGAAGTTCATACAGGGCAGCAGAGGCTTTTTTCCGGTAAACGTTTATTAATTTCGTCTCCCCACTAACGCTCATGCCAGTTAAAAAGGTATATGAAGGGAGCGTCAACTTCATACAGATTTTGGATAAGGACGGGAACATTGACAGCGCACTTGATCCCAAGCTTGATGATGAGATATTATTGAAGATGTACCGGACCATGAGCCTGCAGAGAAAATGGGATAAGAAGAACCTTGCGCTGCAGAGGACCGGACGAATTTTCACTTATGCCCCTAGCATCGGACAGGAAGCAATAGCAAATGGAGCATT
>JBNLBN010000025.1:0-17505 GCA_050303335.1 Candidatus Micrarchaeia archaeon | reverse complement strand
TTGCAAATGACAGAAAGCCGCATGCTATGATCCTGTAGAAATTTGCAGAAAGCTGGAACCCAAGAATCTTTTTGACATAGTATGTGAGGAGGAAAAATAGGATTATGAAACTGAGTAGCGTTGCAACAGCTGCTCCTTCGATGCCGTAGGCAGGGATCAGGAGCAGGTTGAGTATGATATCCAGGATCGCAACGACGGCAACCATCTTCAGCTCGACCCGGACCTGCCTCACCGCTGCAAGAACCACCGTGAGCATTATTGAAGAAGATCTTATGAAGAATCCGGCCGTAAGGATTGCCATGGCCATCGAACCTCCGCGGTATATCTCGCCATAAACAAGGACGATGATCGTTTCGGAAAATATCATCATCATGGTTGCAGCAGGCACTATCAGGTAGAGAACCCATCTCGAAGCTGTTTCTGTCAGGTGCTGGATTGCCTCGTTGTTCTTGATAGCCGCAAGCTTGGATGAGACGGGCAGGAATATCGTTGCAACAGAACCGGGGATCACCATCAGGACGGCTGCAAATGTTGATGCGACAGAATAGACAGCTACAGTTTCAGCGGAATTCGGAAGCAGATATCCTATCAGCAGCTTGTCGATGGTTGTCACGAGCACGTAGAGGAATGTAATCAGAGTGACCATTATGCCGAATGGAACTACTTCCCGGAGGTTGACCGGGGAATAATCTGCCTTCTTCAGATGGAGTACGTTCTCATAGACCCACTTGGTCGATATCAAAGCTGCAAAAAGCAGGGAGAGAAGAAATGCAAATATCAGATTCTCAAGACTCGCGCCGAATACTACAAAGAGCAGAACGGTAAAGAAAAGCTTGCCGAAATTCTGAATGTTCATCGTAAGCTGCATCTTCTTTATGTCAGACCTCCCCTGGAGGTAGGACTGATGGATCTTCAATATTCCGTTGAGGACGAGGTAAGCTGAGAATATCCGGATTGCATTCGGAAGCAATGGCTCGTGATAGATTTCCCCGATAAGATCAGAAAGCAGGAACAGTATCACCACGAATATTCCGCCACCCAGTATCACTGCACCATAGCTGAGCTTGAGAAGTTCCTTGATTTTCGAGAATTCCTTTTTCCCTTCATAAAATGGAACATATCTTTGCAGCGACAGTGGCAGTCCGAGATTCGTGTACATCTCGAGTATTGTGACGACGGCAAGGGCGAGATAGAAAAGCCCGACATCTGACTGGGCCGCCATCCTGGCAATTATTATTACATAGATGAATGAAGATATCTTGAAGAAGAAATTTCCAAGGAGACCCCAGAAGCTTCCCTTGGCAATTTCATTGACATTATCCATAAAACTCAATCAGTTTTTCAATTCCCTGCTCAAGCGATGTTCTTGCCTTGAAGCCAAGGAGCTTCTCGGCCTTGCTGGTATCTGCAAGGGTATGCTGGACATAGTTCTTGATGTGGTTCTCCCTGTATTCGGGCACGATGTTTTTTCCGAGCTTATCATTCAGCACCTTCACAACGGTATTGAGGTCTGTACTTTCACCCTTCCCGACATTGAATATGTCCGATTTGTCATACTTCATTGCAAGAATGTTTGCTTCCACTATGTCATCTACATAGGTGAAGTCCCTGGTCTGGCTCCCGTCTCCGAAAATGACCGGCTTCCTGCCTTCCTTCATCTCCCAGAGGAACTGTGTGATTAGGTTTGCATAGGTTTTCTTGTGCTTTTCGTGGGGGCCGTAGCAGCTGAAGTACCTAAGCCCCACCGACTTCACGCCATAAAGGTCATTGTAGAGCCTGGCAAGCCTTTCCATAGCAAGGCGCGCTTCGGTATAGAAGTCCGTCACTTTGATCTGTGAGTCCTCCTTCTGCGGAGGGCTGATACCATTGTATACCGAACTGGAACAGGCAAAGACTATTCTGGATCCGTGCTTTCTTGCGTATTCGAGGATCGAGATGAACTCATCAATGGCCTTGGATGTCAGGTGCGGATCCTTCTTGTACATAGGAGAAGAGGAATAAACCCCCTGGTGGAATACGATATCGTACTTTTCCCCGGTCTTTTCAATATCACCAGAATCCATCTCGAAGATTTTGACCTTGTCCCTGAAGGTTGACGCATTGTCGATTGATCCTGTATGGAGATTGTCGATTATGCTGACATCATGCCCTTCATTGACAAGTTTATGGGAAAGATTCGATCCGATAAAACCCAGGCCTCCTGTAACTAGAACTTTCATGTTTCTTGATTCCGCAGAATTGTTTATTAAGAATTTGGTCGAGAAGATATCGATGGAGATCAACGACATCATTGCTGAAATAACCAAAATTGTAAGGGAGACTACACTGGCAACAGTTGAGCGGACGCAGGAACTTATTTTCGCCCCGCTCAACAACCAGGACATGCTCTGGAGCGCCATACCGCTCTTGATTGCAACCCTGTTCATGATACTCTATTTCGCAAGGTACAAGAAGGAAGAGCTTGGATGGAACACTGCATTCGGGAATACGATGATCTTCGTTTTTGTTGCGATAGGCATTATCAGGGAGATGTACGAACAGGGAAATAACGTAGGAAACCTGATCAACAATGAGCTTTACCTCCTCCTTTCCATCGGGCTGACCGGGTGCGGCGTGATGCTGATGTTCTTTACCTATTTTCATCTCCTTCCCAAAAGGTTCGCATTCTTTATGCTATCTGCGCCCCCCATAAACGTCTCTGCATATGTCGTGATGGCTATGGTCTATGCGGACGTGGAACCTGGGCTGATTACAGTCCTCTCAGCGACAGTGCTCCTTGTACTCATACTGGTCTTGGGCAAGATCCTCTCATTCGTCCTCAAGGTTCTGGGTCTTGAATATATAGAGAATATGGTAGTTGCAGGAGGGCTTGCGGAAAAGCCTAAGAGGAGATCTCCTTAGCCTTTTGCTCGAAGCGCTTCAGGAAGCTGTCCCAGCTGAACTCTTTTTCCGCCTTTGTCCGGCCAGCCTTGCCCATAGTGGCAACCTTCTCCGGATTCTGGGACATCCATTCCATTGCCTTTGCCAGCTTCCATATGCTTGGAACCAGGAATCCGTCCCTCCCATGAACTATGGTTTCCCTTGGGCCTCCTTCTTCCTTCGCAAGGCAGGGTTTCGATGATGCCATAGCCTCGAGAGGAACGAGGCCGAGGTCCTCATTGATGGGTGTGTATACTACTGCGGTGCATCCTGCATACAGGTCCTTGAGGCGCTCCTCTGAAACATTGGTCTCGAAAACCACGTTCTGAGGCGAATTTGATTTCAATTTTTTCAGGTAGTTTTTGTGATCGGACCGATCGGCAAGTGTCCCTGCAAGAATCAACTTCCATCCGGGAACTCTTTTTGAAAAGATCTTGAATGCTTCGATCGCATACTCGAAATCCTTCTCAGGGGCAAACCTTGAGGGATAGAAAAAATACTGCTCCGGGGCCCTGGTCCTGAACTCGGAAACATCCACTCCGGGATACAAAAGCTCCGAATCCCTGGACAGGTATTTGCTTATCCTCCTCTGGCTGTTCCTGCTGTTGGTGAATATGTATTCGATTTTTGGGACAGTCTTGAATTCGAAGTGCTTGAATGCCTGAATCGATGCCCAGAAGACAGGCTTGGTGAGGATGTTCCTCCGTTTCATTCTCCAGTCGTACATATCAAAGGCTTCGCGGTTCGGCGAATGGCAGTACCAGATGACTTTCTCGTTCTTGTTCCGTATCCACTCGGAAGGGGTCTGATGGGCGTTTATCACATCATAGTCGTCTATCTCCAGGTTGTAGAAATAGTTACCTGCCATTATCGCGGTGGAGACCCTCTTGAGCGGAAGGTGTGAGAGCACGGATTTTGGCGCAGTGACGACGTTAAGCTTGGAGAATTCATCGAATGTGGTATCGGGATTGTAGTTGACGCAGTAGACAGTGGAATTGAAATGCTGTGCAATCTTGAGGATGACCCTGTCCACGCCACCTTTGGTCTGGATAAACGGGGTCGCTATCGCAAGCTTCATGCCTTATTCTTTCAAAAGGGTTTTATAAAGTGAGAGTGTCTTCTGCGCACACCGCTTCCAGGTGAATTCTTCCAGGTAAAGTATTTGCTCTTCGCTTTGGGAATAGCCGTTTCTTTTGATATCTGCAATCATGCCGGCTGCCTCTCTTGGTGTCCCTGCTTTTAGGGAATACCTGACGACCTCTTCTGGTATTATTGCGTTCTTCTTTACTATTACTGGGAGGCCGCATTTCTGGGCCTCGATGATCGGCAGGCCGAACCCCTCCGAGTTTGACGGAAATACGAATACGTCGAAGGAATTGTAGATTTTTACTAGTTCCGATTCATCTGCGAATCCCATGAATTCATAGTTTTCCAGCCCTAGTTCCCTTGCCAGTTGAACGCATCTGGCATAGTCCCGCCCTTTTCCGTAGAGAAGGAGCCTGCAGTCAATTTCCTTCTGGGCAAGCGAGAATGCCTCCAGCAAAAACGGGACGTCCTTATGCCCTGCGAATCCTCCCAGGTAACCCACCGTAAAAGTCTCGTGGCTGGACTTTTGCTGCTTAAATTTTTCATCGACTCCTAGCGGGGTCACTGTTATCTTTCCCTCTTCAACGCCTAATTCTGAGACGAGTTCCTCCTTGGTCTTCTGCGAATTGGCTATTACTGCATCGGCATTCCTTGCCCCGATTCCGATTGATTTAGTAATGGGCCAGAGAAGGAGCTTGTTCCTTCCGGGAAGGAGATGCGGCAGGTCGTGGACCGTAAATACAACCCTGCACTTGCGGAAGAATTTCAATACAGGTATTATGAATCCGGACTGGTGGATCGTGAAATGGACGATGGGATTTCGTGCAAGAAGCAGGGTCTTGAACGGTATGAAAAAAAGGAAATCAAAGGCGGATTTGAGCGCGGAGGGAAAGATATGCGGGCAGCCCAGCTTCTGGATATTTTCGGTCTTTGCAAGCTCGGCGTACAGCGAGCTTGAATATCTTGAGACTCCATACCCCATTTCAAAGTAGTGTGCAACCAGGGTAATATCCATATTATCACCTATAACGGAATACTTTTAACTAATTATTGTATATCATTAGGGATATGACTTCTTATTCTAAGGATCTTGTGAGAAATGCAAAAATAATCGATTGCACTCTTAGAGACGGAGGACATCTGAACAAGTGGAATTTCAGCAGGGATTTTGCAAAGAAAGTGGTTGCAGCTATTGCTGAAACCGGGATCAACTGCATCGAAATCGGTTATGTTTCAAATAAGGACGCTTTCCCTCCGGAAACAGGTATCTGGAGGTTTTCAGAGGAAAAGGATATCAGGGCCGTAGTCCCGGCTGACATACAGACAAAGATCGGGGTGATGGGGGATATCGGAAAGGTCGGAATAGAGCAGTTCGTCCGGAAAGACGAGAGCGTCATTGACGTGGTCCGGCTTGCATTTTATCCCGGTCAGGCGGAAGAGGCAATAGCACTCGGGCATGAGGTCCAGGACCTGGGTTACGAGGTGTACCTCAATGCGATGGGGATAGTCTGCTACGGGGAGGATGAGCTGAAAACGCTGATAAAACAGATGTATGAATGCAAAGTCCCGAATGTTGTGATATCAGACAGCTTCGGATCACTGATGCCCTGGCAGGTCCACAACCTGACAAGGCTTTTCGTTGAGGGGACCGGGAAAAAAATAGGGTACCATGCGCACAACAATCTTGAGATGGCGTTTGCAAACAGCATGGCATCAATAAATGCAGGAGGTTCATCCATCGATGCCACCGTTTACGGGATGGGAAGAGGAGCAGGAAACCTTCCTCTGGAAACAGTGCTTGCATACCTGCTGCACACTGAGAAGGTCCACACCAACCTGATACCGCTTCTTGAACTTATAGAGCAGGATTTCGTAGAACTGAAGAGGACCATGGGATGGGGATACAACCTGCCGTACATGATTTCCGGGTTGTTGAAAGTGCATCCGAACTATGCGCTTGCCCTCATAGACAAATACGGGGCGGATATGACATCAACATGGGCTAACCTTTCCATCCTTAGCAGGAAAAACCCGGTGAAATTCGACAAGAAACTGCTTGATGAGATCGTCAAATCGGAAGAGAGCATCAAATCCCAGGTGGAGTACCGGGAGGACATCAACTATTCTGCAATCAGCCTGAAGAACATGGAGGTCAGGAAGCCGGAATATGCCGGAAGGCACGAAGGAAGGGATTTCCTCATACTTGGAGCAGGACCATCGCTGAAGAAGAACATCGCAAAGATAACGAAATTTGCAAAGGACAACAACCTTGTGGTGATGGGAGCAAATTACCTCCATGGTTTGATAGAGCCTGACTACCATGCATTCAACAACGTCGGAAGGTTCCTCAAATACGGCCAGTTCGTGAGCAGGAATTCCAAGCTGCTTATCGGAAACTACATTTCTGAGCAGGTCATAAAATCAGTGACCGACCAGGAATTCGAAAGGCTGAGCTACCTCAACTCGCCTGACAGGTTCGACATAAACGACGGGATTATCCAATCAAACTGCGGCACAATTTCAGTCCTCCTGATAGGGACTGCAATCGTAATGGGAGCAGACAGGATATATGTTGCCGGGCTCGACGGATACAAGAAAGTGAGCGATTCGAAGACGCATTTTTACGACGAGACCAGGGAAACGCCCACGAAACTTGAATCAATATCACTGCATGAGACCTGTGAGAGGTACCTTTCGCAGATAGGCGAATTCCAGGCAAAAAACGGCCTGAAGCCTTTCTCGATAATAACCGAAACTGGGTACGCCCAGTTTTATGACGGCTCGGTGTTGGGATGAAGATTGTCGGCATCATTCCTGCAAGGCTGAAATCCACAAGACTGCCGGAGAAGCCGCTGAGAATAATCGACGGGCTGCCCATGGTGGTGCACGTTCTAAAGAGGTCGCAGATGTGCAAGGATTTGGATGAAGTCTACGTTGCAACAGACAGCCAAAAGATTGCAGATGTCGTAAAACAGCATGGGGGGAAGGCCATCATCACAAGTGAGGGCCATCCGACTGGCACTGACAGGATAGCAGAAGCCTGCAGAAATATCGATTGCGATTTCGTAGTGAATATCCAGGGGGACGAGCCTCTGATCATGCCGGAACATGTCAGTAGCCTGATTAATGCAATGAAGGGTGATGATGCCCAAGTCGGCTGCCTCAGCACCAGGTCGGCCAACAAGAACGATCCTAACGAGATCAAGGTCGTTGTTGACAACAATTCGTACGTTATGTATTATTCCCGGACTGACATCCCATCCAGTGCTAGGACAGAAGTGAAGGAACACACGAAGCAGTACTGTGTTTACTGCTTCAGGAAGGCGTTCCTTGAGAAATTCTGCAATATGGAACAGAGTCCGCTGGAGAAAATAGAATATGTCGAGCTCTTGAGGGCGATTGAGAACGGATTCAAGGTAAGGAACGTGAACGTGCAATCTGAATCAAGGGCGGTGGATACTGAAGATGACCTGAAGGTTGTCGAGGAACTGATGAAAAAAGACGGCTTGAGGGGAAGATATTGAAGATCAAGGCTATATTCATGGACTTTGACGGCGTGATCCTTGACAGTGCCGACATTAAGACAGAGGCGTTTCGCGAGATATTTATGGAAAAGATCCCTGAGAAGATCGGGGAAATAGTCGATTACTGGGAGTATAACGGGGGGATATCAAGGAGGATCAAGTTCGCCCACGTCTATAGCAAATACCTCAACCATGAATTAAGTGAAAAGGAGCTAGACGACCTGAGCGACAGATTTACATCGATGACCCTTGAAAAGATCATGAGTGCTCCGATTGTCGATGGGCTGACGCGGTTTCTTGAAAAGGCTGGCGTGCCGATCATCATCGCTTCAGGTGGGCCGACAGAACAATTGAAGGAGATCTTGAAACACAGGAAACTGGATGGCTTTTTTAGCAAGGTTGAAGGATCCCCGGCAAAAAAATCAGCAACTATAAACGAAACAATAAGGGACCTTGGAATCAAGAGAGATGATGTGATTTTCATCGGGGATACCATGACGGACTACAACGAAGCGATGAAGGCAGGGGTTTATTTTATAGGTATAATAAAGGAGAAGAATCCTTTCCCGGAAGGCGTGCGGACATTCCGCGATTTCCATGCCTTGACAAGCGCTTTGGAAGCAGAGGGGATGATATGAAAAGCATTTACATAGTTGCAACCCCCTACCATCTTCTCCTTGCATGTACGATAGCATCATACATGGATGAAAACGAGGAGAAGATGCTTGTAGTGTCCCCCCACTTTGCGGACGAAAAAAAGATTGTCGGCCCTGTGGAGAGATGGGACCGGAATCCTTTTGGAAATGTGGAACAATTAAATCCGAGAACTGACTACGGAACTTTCAACAAGATCGCAGCATCAAGGAAGAACATAGGAAAGCTCAGGAAAATAATCGGAAAGGAAAAATTTGAAACATTCATCTTCAACATCGAACAGCCTGAGGGCCAGTTCGTCGCATACCTGAACCGACGCAACGGAGGCAGGAACTACTACGGCGAAGACGGGATCGGTTCATACATTCGGAGGGATATAAGGGATCCCATGCATCTTCGCCTTCTGAAGAGGCTCCTATACGGAGGATGGTTCCAAAGGGTTGTCAACCACCTTGAATTCGATTTTGACAGGGCATATTTGGTCAGGCCGGAATTCGCTGAATCAGAGATGGAACTTGTAAAGATTCCGGGTGAGGCGTTCCGGAAACTGAATGACGACGGGCTTATCCCTGAAATGAACAGGGAATTCGGAATCGACATCAGTGGGGTCGATGCCATACTGGTTTTGCCGCATTTCGAGATCGGATCAAAGGTGGATTTTGAAAAAGTGAAGGATGTATACAGGAGAATCATCGGGAAGTATGAGAAGGCCGGAAAAACGGTTGCATTGAAGTACCATCCAAGGGAGAAAACAGAATGGCTGGATAATAATGCAAAAATCATACCGAAATCCGCACCATCCGAGATCATATTTTTCAACATGAAAAAAGGACAGCAGATAATCGGCGACCTGACCGGAGCACTTTGCACTGCGAAGATGATAAATGAAGGGATTCGGTCGGTAAGCATAATGAGGATACTCGGATATGAAAATGAAAGGTTTGAGAAGCTATTCAGGAAGTGGGGGGTCGAAATGCCTGATTCTGTTGAAGAGATATCATGAATGATTCAGCATCCCAAGGTACCTGTCTATCTGATCTTTAGTCAGCTTCTCTGCATCGCCGCCATCATAGTACGCCGAATACCAGTCCAAAGTCCATTCAAGGACTTCTGAGATGCCAAGGACGGGTTTCCAGCCGAGGAGATTTTTCGCTTTTGAAGCATTGAGCCGGAGGATTCCAGTCTCGTGTTTGTCCGGATTTTCAACAGAATAGCTTCCTTTTCCGAGCATCCTGATCGAGCGGTCGGAGATTTCTTTAACTGTGATCATATTCTCTGCTTCAGGAGCAAAATTCCATGCTGAGGCAAAGGATGCATCATCATAGAGCTTCTGCCCAAGCAAAAGATAACCGAAAAGCGGGTCAATGACATGCTGCCATGGCCTCACTGCATCCGGATATGGAAGGACCATAGGTCCCTTATCCTCGAAAACGAGGCGTATGATGTTGGGGATGAGCCTGTCCGACCAGTCCCCTCCTCCCAGGGCATTGCCTGCCCGGGCAGAAGCAGCATGCTTGGAGCTATTGGTGAAGAAAGCCTGATTATATGATTTTGTAACAAGTTCGCAGCATGCCTTGGAGGTGCTGTATGGCTCGAATCCGCCGAGAGCGTCGTTTTCGGAATATTCAGCATCTTTGCTGTCCTGGTACACCTTGTCCGTTGTTACGATGACGCAGGATTTCACAGTGTTTGTTCTTCGTACCGCTTCGAGCACGTTGGCTGTTCCCATGACGTTTGTTGAATACGTCCTGAGAGGATCTTCATAGCTGTCCCTCACCAGGGGCTGGGAAGCAAGATGGAAAACGATTTCCGGCTCTTCCTTTTGAAAAACAGAGAGCAGATTCGGATAATCGCGGATGTCCTCAAGATATGTTTTTGCACTGCTGTCAAGAAGATCATGAAGATTCGGGCTGGTATCCGGAGGAAGAGAATATCCAACTGTCTGGGCCCCGAACTTTTCAAGAATCTTAAGAAGCCAGCTTCCTTTGAAGCCGGTATGGCCTGTGACGAGGATCTTTTTGTTGCGGTAGAACTCCATGATCTCAATAATTGGCAGCTAGCCATTTAATATATCTCTCAACGCCGTCCTCGAAACTTATCTTGTGGTCGTAACCGATGGACCGAAGCCTGGAGCAGTCGAGAAGCATGGCGGGGACGTCGCCCCTCCAGCCCTGCCTCGTACCGGAGTAACTGAATGAAGGAGAAAGTCCCATGTTCTTTGCAACCAGGTTGGCGATCCGCTCAACATTGGCCGTCTCGCTGCTTCCCACGTTGAATATATCACAGCCATTTGTTTTTTTCCATGCAAGGATAACCGCCGGAATGGCGTCAGAAACATGAAGGTATGACTTCTCCTGCTTGCCATCCCCAAGTATATCAAGCCGTCCGGGATTTTTTTTCAGCTTCTGGTAGAAATCAAACATAACTCCATGGCTGCTCCTTTCTCCGAAAATATTTGCAAACCTGAGTATTGTTCCTTTCATCCCGTAGGTTGAGCAGTATGAAGAGATGAATGCTTCGCCGGCAAGCTTGCTGGCGCCGTAGTTGCTTATGGGCCTGCAGGGATGATCTTCTGCAGTCGGCGGTGGAGCTTCCCCATAGACAGTGGATGAGGAAGCAAAGATAATGTGTCCGGCATCATGTTTCCTGCATGATTCGAGGACGGAAAACGTTCCCTGGACATTCACATCAAATGTCTTGTCAGGGGTGTCTGCGCTGGACCTCACATTTGGATCGGCAGCAAGATGGAAGACTGCATCAATACCGGAAAGATCAAGCTCCTGGCGGATGTCCTTTTTCATGTATTTTGCATCAGGGTTGATGTTCATTCCTGAAGAAACATAATCAATGACCAGAACGTCGTGATCAATGACAAGGTTATCAACAAGATGGGATCCTATGAATCCGGCCCCTCCGGTAACTGCTAATTCCATGAGTTAATTGAAATTGTTAGTGTTTTAATCAGTTGCCCCTCGGACCGTATAGACGCCTGAAATAGGCCTGCTTGGACTCCCATTGGTAGTATCTTTCAACATGCTCAGCAGTCTTGAAATCAGGTATTCCCATGGGTTCGAAAATGGACTTTGCCTTCTGCCAGGTCATCCCTTCTCCTGAATAGTCGATTTCCTTCCATTGCCGCCCGATCACATGTGAGAGGTTCTCATCGAATTTGTCCGGACGGCGCATGTTCTGCTCATCAAGGAAGCGGGTTAGGAATTCGGCTATCCCATTTGCATCATCCGGAAGGACATTCCTCTCATGGATCGAACGCACAAGCTCTATTGAGGCTTTTGGAAGGACCTGTGAAAGTGCTGAAATCTGCTCGGACTGAGGTTCGATCATGTACAGGGAGATCGCAAAGGCCTCCTCTTCATTGATCTCCATTTTCCTTCCTGAATCGATTCTGGACCTGATGGTTTCTGCTATTCCAGCATCCATCCTGTCAAGGGCTTCATCCAGCGTCTCCGGTTCTCGCTGCGGCTCCTCTGCCCTGGCAGGCATCTCCGGAACAGGAGGCTTGAGCGGACCGGCTGATGGTTCCTCCCTTAGGTCAAATACCGGCTTTTGGAATTCCCTCTTTGCAGGCTGATTAGGCTGGTCAACGACCGCATGCCTCGAACATGCTGCAACAAGGATGAGCGGAAAGATCCTTTTCATGATAGATATGGTATTCAATGGTTTTTTAAGTATAACTAAAGCGATAAAAAAGTTGGTGCAGAAAAAGGGATGGGGGATGAATGTGCTAGGTTGGAGAAAATTAGAGTCAGGGGACTACTTATTGGAACTGCCTCATCTTAGTGATGAGGAAGCCGCGATAATACTCCGAACGCAGGAGCTCTACAAGGAAGCTGCAAGAAACGGGAAGCCGGATATTTTCGAACTTCTCAAGATTGCGGCAAAAGAGTGCGGACTTTATCTTGATATTGATCAGGAGGATTACCTGAGCGACATTGCAAGGATGCAGATTGAAGGATACGGGTTTTTCGACAGGCTGCTTAGTGACGGGAGGATTGAGGAGGTCAGCGTGATCGGCCCTGGAAATCCGGTATACGTATATCTGAGAAATGAGGGATGGAAGAGCACCAATGTCTGTCTTGAAAACGAGCAGGCGATAAATGAAATGATAAACAGGATGGCCAAGGACATAGGGCGGCACATAACGCTCCAGAACCCGAGGCTCGATGCCATGCTGAAGGACGGATCGAGGCTGCATGGATCCCTGCCGCCAGTTTCGGCGGGAGAAATAACATTGAGGAAATTCAGGGACATCCCCTATTCCCCGGTCGAGATATCCAATGTTATACCATATGATGTCCTTGCGTTTCTGTCGCTCCTGATGCAGTGCGACTGCTCATTGATGATCGCGGGGAATACCGCCAGCGGCAAGACCACAACCCTCAATGCTTTGTTCTCATTTGTACCGCAGGACGAGCGGGTCATAATAACGGAGGAGACTCCGGAGATAAGCATACCTCATGAACACCAGCTGCGCCTCGTTGCGAACAAGGAGATGGGAATTGGACTGAAGGATCTTGTATATGATACACTGAGAATGAGACCGGACAGAATCATAGTGGGAGAGGTCAGGAACAGGGAAGAGGCCGAGGCTCTTTTTGACGTGCTTATGGCAGGCCAGGCAAGGGGAAGCTATGCTACATTCCATGCCCAGAGCGTTGATGAAGGGTTGCAGAGACTCAGGACTTTCGGCATACAGGAATCCGATATTGCATCAATAGACTGCATGGTGATCCAGAGGAGGCAGATGGATTACAGCAAAGACAGGAGGGAGATTAGGAAGATAATAGAAATTGCCGAGCCCGGAACAGGAAAAAGGATATATGACGGCAGGATGAGGCCTGATGGAGCAATACTGGAAAGGATTGCCGAGTCTTTCGATGCATCTGAAGACGAAATGAAAAAGGAAATGAAAAGAAGGGAAAGGATGTTCAGGAAATGCCCCAGGGGATTCAGTGACTTCTTCAAATTCTACCAGGGTGAGGTCCTATGAACGAAAAGGAATTGAAGTTTTTGGGAATCGAAAGGGGGGCATACCTGAAGAAGGCATTGTCGGTTTCATTGTTGGCAGGAATAATCCTTTCATTTGCCGGGATACTGGCAGGACTGGCAGCATTCCTGCTTTCTTTCTGCTACTTCCTTTTTTACCCAAGACTTGAGATAAAAAAGCGGACTGATGAACTGGAATCATCACTTCCTTTCAACTTGCGGATAATGGGAATGCGCCTAATTATGGGAGTACCGTTTTCAAGGTGCATGGTTGAAATCCCGGATCTTCCTTCACTGAAAGTGAAGAGAGCTAGAACGCAGATCAGGGCATGTTTTGAGAGCGGCAGCAGCGGAAAGGAGATCCTGAAGATCGCAGATGACCTTCTCGACCTCGAAAGGAACAGGCTGAAGGAATATTCTTCCAAAAGCGCGATATTCGGCCTTCTCCTTATTGTTTCCAGTGCGGTGCTGCCTACATTCTACCTTATTTACGTATCTGCCGGATCAATCGCACTCGATCCCATATCAGAGGAGCAGATAGCCATTGCCATGTATGCTGTCTTCCCGTTGTGCAGCGTGGCTGTTCTTTTCCTTTCGATAATGAGCGCCCCTAGGAACCCGTTTTCCCGAAAGATGAGCTTTTTTGTATTTGTTCCGTCTGCGATTACAGTGGTTGCATTTCTTGCAGGTATGGAGTATCTTTCTGTTTTCGCGCTCGCTGCTGCAGGATTTCTGATCTGGAAGCATTACCCTGGCGAAAAAAGGATTGAAGATATCGAGGCAGCATTGCCCGATGCCCTCCTGACAGTGAGCAGCCTTCCGCGATCATCCGGGATCGAGAGGATACTCAGGACTATAGAGAAGGGGGAGTTTGGAGAGCTTTCAGGGGAAGCGCAAAAATCGGGCAGGCAGATTGCTCAAAACGTCGGTTTCGGTATGGTGCTCGAGGATCTTTATAAGAGGAACCGGTCCCCTATGCTTGAGCGCGCCTGCAGGATGATGAAGGAAATGCTTGATACAAGCTCTCTGGACAGGATGAGCTTTCTGGCTGATGACATCATGTCATTCTTCCAGTTAAAGAGGGAGCATGCAAATGCCTATTCCATGCAGAAATATACCCTCATGCTGGGGGTTTTCCTTGTTCCCATGATACTGAAGATGACGATGGGGCTGATGGAGAATTTCGATCCATCCCTTGATTTTGGAGGATTCGTACCGCCGTATGTCATGATATATGCCAGCATCGCCTCAGCTGCAATATCCTACAATGAAAGCCGGCCCTCCATGTCTCCGATATACCTGGTCATTTTCGGTCTTGCCGGCCTTGCAACATTTTATTTAGTTTTTTAGAGAAATTTGGACCAATGGTATCAGTTACGGAAGCAATACAGGGCCTTGACATAGGAATCCTGAAATCGATCGGATGGCTCATAAACAACGAGATCATATTCGGCCTGCTGATTCTTGGACTCGTAGCAAGATTCGAGAACAGGAAGAAGACCATAATTGCGCTGATACTTGGATTTTTGGTTGGATTCGCGATAAAGGAAATGGCGGAATTGAACAGGCCCTGCTTTGGGGAGGAAAACTGCCCTGCAGACTATTCATTTCCGAGCCATCATGCGATATTCGCATTCACGCTTGCTGTTGCCAGGCTGAAAAAGAATGATTTCATATATTACCTTCTCTTCGCGATTTTTGTAGCATTTACACGAATCAATATTGGGGTCCATACCTTCTATGACATCGAGGGGGCGCTCCCGATTGCGATTATATCATATTATGCTGTGAGCTTATGGAATTCAAAAGACAACTGATGCACCTTGCTGTCGGGATATTCACTCTTGTGATGCTGTTCTCGTTCGGTCAGTTCTTCACAAGGGCAGTGGTTTTCTTCGTGATAATCACCGGCCTTGTCCTGATAAACCTGAGAATCCGGAGGATCAGGGTGGGGTTCGTGGATTGGTTCGTTGACCGTTTCGAGAGGAAGAATGCCTACCTTCCGGGATTCGGTTCCGCAACTTACGCTCTCGGGGTACTGATACCGCTCGTGTTCCTAAGTGACATCAATGAGATCGCGGCTGTGATCATTGTTTTTGCAGTAGGTGACAGCGCATCCACTCTTATCGGAAGGAGAGGCACGAGAAAGATACCATACAACAACAGCAAGACAATGGAGGGAAGCGCCGCCTTTTTCCTTACCGGACTGGCATCATATTTTTTCATTGGTTGGGAAGCAGTAATATTGTCGATTGCCGGAACTCTTGCTGAAAGCCTGCCTATTGAGGACAATATCAGCATTCCGGTAGCTGCTACAATAGTGATGGTGCTGTTATGATTATCTTTACATCCAATAACCCTGCCAGCAGGAACATAGCCGAATGCCTTATGGAAAAGGGATTCCAGGCTTCGGGAGACGGCTGGATAATGGGGAATGAGACTATGGTCGACTGCAGGGCTGCGTCGGTACTCGAAGTCCCGGAATATGATGCCGAACTGATGATAGTCCTGAGCACCCACAGGAGCAGGAACCCTGAGAAGGTGCTGACTGCCCACATTCCTGGAAACTGGAACGGAAACGATGCCGGCGGAGAGGAAAAAACCCTGAATGTGGCAAACTGCTCCAAGCTGAAGATTCTCATCCAGGAAATTGCAAAGGAAGCTGAAAAAATCGGGTGGAAATTCAGCCTTGAAGCGGATCATCACGGCCCGACCATCAAGACCCCGATAATATTCGTCGAGATCGGCTGCACTGAGAAGGAATGGAGCGACAAGGCGGCCGGGAATGCCATTGCTGAAGCTGTATTGAGATCCCTTGGAAGAAGCGAAACTTTCGAATCGTTCGTAGGTTTCGGGGGAGGCCATTATGCAAAGGACTTCACGAGAATGATGATTGAAACTGACAGGGCGATAGGGCACATTGGACCGAAATACGTAATTGACAGCATCGATGAGGAGATGTTCCTCCAGGCAATGGAAAGGAATGTCGAAAAGATTTCCAAGGTCCTGATACTGAAGAAGGAAACCAACAGCTCCCAGAAGAAGAAGCTCATCAGTCTTTGCGGGAAGCTTGGCTATGATTATGAATTAGTCTGATAATCTTTTCCGGGTCATTTTCCGGATCGCTGACCCTGAAATGTGGGATTCCCGCCTTTTCGGATGCTATAACATCCACATCTGAATCTCCTATGTATATCGCATTGGCACCGAGCCTCTCCATCACGATCAGTATCCCTTCTGGGTCGGGCTTTGTTAGCCGGACCATATCCCGTCCTATTATTATGCTGAAGCAGTCGTCGATCGATACCTGGCGAAGCACTGCCTCGAGCGTGGAATTGCAGTTCCCGCTGACTATTGCAAGGATATGGCCTTCTGAATGCAGCCTCCGCGCGAGTTCCACCATCTTTTTGAAGACGACATAATCATTGTTTTTTACTGCGGATGCCTCCTTATTCTCGAAAAGCAGATCTATCTTCGGCTTCAGCCATGGAGCAAGGAAATTGGTTAGGGGGATGATCCTCATATCCGGGTCGTGCACAATATTTTCGCTTTTTGCGATTTCCTTAAGCTCGGACCTTACAGAGTCCCAGTCAACGTTCAGCCTGACCAATGTATTGTCGAAATCGAAAATTACTATCACTTGAACACCTTGAGTATGCTATCTTTCTGCTCTTTCAGGGCCTCCATTTCTAGGAAGGCTATTCCGGATCTCTCGTTGATTGCTGCTATTTCCTTCATCAGGGGAATAGATGCCAGGAATGGGATATCAAGTTCTTCTGCAAGCTCCTTCCCGGTAGAGCCGAATACTTCCCCGCTCATGTTCTCGACCAGTCCGAGAATGGGCACGTTAAGCCTCTTTGCCATGTTTGCCGCTCTTGCGGTATCGAGCTTCGCCTCCTTGTTTGGGGTGGTGACGAGTATCATCCCGTCCACTTTCGTAAGCTGCATTAGGGACAAAGGAACATCGGCAGTGCCCGGAGGAAGATCGATTATAAGGTGATCCAGTTCCCCCCATTTGAGCGATTTCAGAAAATCCGAAAGCATGTTGTGCTTGATTGGGCCCCGGATTATTATCGGATTTGTGCTTCCGGGAGGATTAAGAAGGGCTGTGGATACGATTTTCACTTTGTTGTGTGTGATCGGGACAAGAAGATCCTTGGCCATTTGCGTGATGCCTAGAAACCTTGCGACATTCGGGCAGTCTATATCAGCATCGATCAGCCCGACCCTGGAATGCTCTGCAAGGGAATATGCAATGTTGACAGCAGTAAAAGTTTTCCCGACTCCGCCTTTTCCAGAATGAATCCCCACCAGCATG
>JBNLBN010000024.1:0-19715 GCA_050303335.1 Candidatus Micrarchaeia archaeon | reverse complement strand
CTAGTTTGGTATCCATAGATCTCTCCTCTGAATTATTTTATGAGGTAGCTATTTATATGTATTGGAATTTCTTTTCATTTTCGACCAGAGCGGAAATTCCGGGAAGCTCGTTCCCGCACAGGTAGGCTATGAGTGCCTTGCCTGAGAGAGATACGTAGTTGAATTTCTGCTTGTCGATTCCAAATCGGTCGAGGGAGGCGATCGTATGTCCGCCGCCAAGAAGGGAGTATGCCTTGGTCCTTGAAACCGCATCTTCGATCCTGAAGGTTCCGGTTGAGAATTCCGGATTCTCATAAACTCCCATGGGGCCGTTCAAGACGACGTACTTGGCGTTCATTATCCTCCGGACGTAATCATATATCGTATTAGGCCCGATGTCGAATATCCTGCCGCTGCTGATCCGGTCGACATCAGACTCGACCCGCTTTCCTTCTATGTTCAGGCCGACATCAACTGGAAGGACTATCTTTGATCCGAATTTCTGAAGGATCTCCTTTGCACGTCCTGCCTTCTCCATATACCCTTTTTCTTCCAGATACTTGGCAGAATCCCCTATGTTCTTCCCGGACGCATAAAGAAGAAGTATTGCAAGCGCTCCGCCAACGAGGGCTTCCCTTGCCTTTCCGTTGCTGAGCCATGTCTCCATTATGGAAAATGAATCATCGATTTTGGATCCTCCAAGTACGAATGTTACATCGTGGCCCTGCCGGATAATATCGACTGCGTCGAGCTCGTCTGCGAGTATCTGCCCTGCAAAGCACGGGAGGACTTCGGAAAAACCGATAACACTCGAGTGCTTCCTGTGCGCGACTGAAAGCGCATCAAGCACATAATAATCAGCAAGGGGGCCGACATTCTTTACCAGCTCTCCCTTACCATTGATATGGCAGGTCTCGCATTTCAGATGCCGGACATTGTCCAGAACCAGTACCTCTCCTTTAGTTAGGCTGGATATGGCGGCATTTGCCCGCTCTCCGACAACCTGGTCAACGTACTTGATGTCCATCCCAAGGATTCCTGAAAGAATCTTCGAATGCTGCTCAAGACCGATGAAATCATCCCTTCCGAGCCTCCCCTGGTGCGAAAGCACTATTACCTTGGCGCCCCTGGAGGCTAGGTTCCTGATGGTTCCGGCATGCGCCCTGATCCTGGCATCGGAGGTTATCTTCTTGTTCTCCACCGGGCAGTTTAGATCAACTCGCACAATGACGGTCTTTCCATCCACATCTACTTCATTGATCTTTCGCATTTGAACCACGTTTCTTCCAATCGGCTTTTGAGGGACAATTAGGATCTATACACATCTGGTATGACGTCTTTCCTTTTTTAACATATACCATGGGCTTGCTGCAGGAGGGGCAGGATTTGTTTAGAGGTTTCACGAAAGCCCCGGTTGGAAGGGGGTATGCATTCCTGCAGTTCGGATAGCCAGTGCATCCGATGAACTGCTTCTTGTTCCTCATCCGGATTATCCGGAGCTGCTTTCCGCACTTGTCGCACGGGCCGATTAGGTTTTCCTGCTCCTGCGTGGATACCAATGCCTCAAGGAGGTCGTTTCCTATGTTGGCCTCGTTGGATTTCCATTTGACCAGCACTTTCGTCAGGAATTCCTTGCTCTCATTTATCACGTCGTCCTTGTTGATCTTTCCTTCCTGGATCCCTTCCATTTTCTCTTCAAGATCCCGCGTAAGATTCTCGTCAAGTATCTCCGGCGCATATTTCTGCAGTACGTCTGCGACCTTGAGGCCGAAATCACTAACTTCAATCGATGCCTGGCCTGATGCGTAGTTCCTCTTCATCAGGGTGTCAATTATCACCGACCGCGTCGCCTTTGTCCCAAGGTGCCTCTTTTCCAGCTCGGATATTATCGATGCCTGGGTAAACCTTTTTGGAGGCTTGGTTTCCTTCTTTGTCTTTTTCTTGGACTTTACATCCACTGTCTCCCCTTTATCGAATTTCGGGAGAATAGTGTCTTCGGTAGTATAATAGGGACCGTAGAATTCGGTCCATCCAGGCTCCACGATCCTTGATCCTGATGCGGCATAGACCTCGTCTCCTGTCCTGACCTCTACCCTGTTTCTCTCCCTTTTAGCATCAGGTGCAAATGATGAGAGGAATCTCCGGACTATGAGATCATAAAGCTTCCCTTCCGGTCCTGCTGGCTTTCCTGCCTGCCCGGTCGGATGGATTGCCGGGTGGGCCGGGTCGGTTTTCTTTCCCTGCTTCGGCTTGGTCCAGTTGTTGTCAAGGATTTTTGCAGAAAGCCCCTTGTATTCCGGATTCTTCTGCAGGTCCTTCAGGATAGGCGCAAGCTTGATAGTCGGCGGGATCTGCTGCGATGAAGTTCTAGGATAGGTGATCATGGATGCTTCGTAAAGTGTCTGGGCAAGTTCGAGTGTCCGCGATGGTGAGTACTTGAAAAGCTTGTAGGCTTCGACCTGGAGTGATGTGAGGTCGAAATTCGGGGGAGGTGCGATCTTCTGCTCGGTTGATTCCACCTTGTCCACAGTTCCTGTAGATTTCGTGTTGTCGAGCGCTACAGTTGCCTCGTCCTCCACTAGGAACCGGTCCTTCTTGTGCTTGAATTCGATGTCCTTGATATTCACTGTGAGTTCCCAGTATGGAATCGGAATGAAGGCGCGGATCTCCTTTTCCTGCGCTGAGAGCATGGAAAGCGCAGGGCCCTGGACACGTCCGATCGACATTACCTTGTACCTGCTTGCCTTTCTGATGGCGCTCATCAGAGCCCGCGATAGGTTGATTCCGTAGTACCAGTCTATTATGTGCCTTGCTTCGCCGGCATGTGCGTTGTTGTAATCGAATTCACCGCGGTCCTCGTAGGCATCAAGCAGGTCTCCCTTTGTCAATGCCGAGAATTTCATCCTCTTTCCCTCACGGATGGTGGTTGCGAACCTGAAGACATTGTATGCGATAGTCGACCCTTCTATATCATAGTCGCAGGCAGACACGAAAGTATCCGCGGTTTTCCCTAGCTTCTGGATAAGTTCCACGTAGCCCTTGGTATACGCGGCCTCCTTGGATACCTCATATGAAGGGACCCAGTGGATGTCAAAAGCAGGATAGTTGAATGATTTTTCTCGTTCGACCAGAGTATATACATGACCCACAGCAGGAGCTACAAGGAGTTGGTTTCCATTGTGTTCAGCCTCATAATAATATACGCCCTTGTGGCTTTTTTTCGACACCTTTTCGCCTATTGCATTGGCAATCTTTTCAGCCACTTTTGGCTTCTCAGCTACAATTAATTCCATGAAATCGTGGTTTTGAGTTAAAATCTAAAATAATAAAAATAGATCATTGCCGCAGTGCATCGACAGGATTCATTTTTGCAGCGCGATATGCCGGGATGAAACCCGCGAGAACTCCGGTTCCGATCGAGAAGGCGAAGACGAATGCTATGATCCTGAGGCGCAGGAACACTGGAACATCAAGGAAATTCTCGAGCCCGTAGAGCACCATATATCCAACCATTAGGCCGAGGATTCCCCCTGCAAGCCCGATGATGGCGCTTTCTATTATGAAGATGAGGAGGATGTCCCTTTGTGTGGCTCCAACGGATTTCAGGATTCCTATCTCCTTCACGCGCTCCAGGACATTCATGAACATGGTGTTGGAGATGCCGATCGCACCGACCAGCGACGCGATGAGCGTAACCGCTCCAAGGACCACCTGGATTGAAAGAAGAACTGTCCCTACGATCTCGCTGATCTGCTCTGATGTTATGACAGAGAAATCAAGATTGTCAAGCCTTACTCTGTGGTTGTCAGCAAGCTTTCGCTCGATCTGCGCCTTGATTGTTTCGGCATCGAAACCTTCGTCAATCTGGATCATGATAAGGCCCACCTCGTCATCGAGCACCTGCCCCCTGAAAAGATCCTTGCCTGCTTCGAAAGGGATGTAGATGGAAGAATCATCAGCACTTGAAAGGGAGGTCCCGATCCTTTTCTGTACGCCTACGACCCTGAAGTTCTTCTCGTTTATCTGGACTACTGATCCGGGCTGTATGATGTCATTGCCAAAGCTTTCGGTTGCCGCATCAGCAGCAAAGAATGCCACGTTCAGATCCGAGTTCTCGTAGAATCTTCCGGATTCCAGTTCGATGTAATCGCCGTATATCTCGAACATCTCAGGATCGGCGGCATAGATTGTCGCAGTAATATTGTTGTCCTTGTATGATACGCTTACCCTTCCGAAAATGGTTCTCGCAACTTTTTTTACGCCTGGAATATTCTCGATGTCATCGACATCGGCCTGCCTGAGCTTTCCGCTCGTTGGCGCAAGCGAACCGCCTCCGCTGAAAGTGCTTCCGAAATCGGATGATGGATAGACGAACATCTGGTCAGCGCCGAATGCGGATATCTGGTCATTGATATCCTTGCTGAAACCTTCCGACACAGATAGGATCACTGTAATCGCGGCGACTCCGATCACCATTCCGATGATCGTAAGCCAGCTTCTAAGCTTCCTGCTCTTCAGGCTTTTTATCCCATAGTGGAATATGTCTATAATGTTCATTATTCATACCTCAATGCAACGATCGGATCGACCTTCGCCGCTTCCTTGGCAGGATAGGTTCCTGAAATGAGCCCTATAGTAATCGAGAATACCACTGCCCCTATCATTACCGGGACATCGTAGATGAAGGTGATATCGAACAGCGAGATGATGAATCCGAGCATTACTGCAATGGCTATGCCGAGTATTCCTCCTGAAAGGCCGATGATGGCGCTTTCAATAAGGAAAAGCTTGAGTATCTGGTCCTGCGTCGCCCCGACAGCTTTTATTGTTCCGATCTCCTTCCTCCTCTCCAGCACGTTCATGAACATGGTATTTGAGATGCCGATTCCACCCACAATCAGGGAGATTGACGCTATTGCTCCGAGGAAGAGGGTAATTGTGTCAAGAATTCCAGTGAACTGGTTGTTGATAAAAGTCGGGCTGATTATCGTAAAATCCTTGTCGTCTTCCGTCACCCTGTGGGACGAGAGCATGATATCCGTCAGCTCTTGTTCTGCCTCTTCTACGTCAGAACCTTCCTCAAGGGTAAGCCTGATGGCGGAGATTTCATTTTCAAGAAGGGATTCGTTGAAGAGGTTCCTGGCATCGTCGAATGCGATGAAAATCACATTGTCGATCGGGGCAAAGGAATTTCCAGTTGGCTTAAGGAGGCCTATTACCTTGAAGCGGTGTCCGCTCAGGAAAACATTCGATTGGGTGTTTATTTTCTCATCGAATTGATCCGCAACATCATGGCCAAGGCTCACCACCCCCCGGTCACTGTCCTCAAGAAACCTCCCTTTCTCGATTTCAACTGGAACGGTGTCATCGAACAGGCTGGCTTCGATTCCATAAACGCTTGCGCTGATCGATTCGTCCTTGAACTGGACAGTTGTTGAACCGATCACAATTTTCGTTATGCTTTGGATTTCGGGAAGCTTTTTCACCCGCTCATAATCCTTCTCGAAGAGTTTCCCCTTTGTTGGAAGGAATTGCGAACCTCCTCCGAACCCACCGCCGTTTGTCGATGGGATTATGAGAAAGGTCCTTGGACCGAAATCCTCGAGCTGTGTCAGGACATCGGATTTCAACCCCTGCACTAGACCGACAAGGAGGATTACAGACGATATGCCGACAACTATCCCGAGCACAGTCAGGAACGTCCTCAATTTGCTGTACTTGAGCGAGTTGAGGCTGTAGGCAAGCATGTCTGTTAAATCCATTTTTTCACTTTCTGAACTTGAAATACCAGATTCCAACCACCGCTATTACAGCTATTGCAATGAGCCCGAGCGGACTGTCTTCCGATGCTGTTGCTCCATGCACTGAGATGTTTTGCGTGATAGACTTCTGCTTCCAGTCACCGGACTGGTCCCGGTATTTGATATCCAGCTTGACTGGGTAGTCTCCTGGCTCGGTCGGATTTATCTTGACAAGGAACTGCACTGTAGAGAAGTCATCCCTCTGGAGCCCTCCTATGTACTGCTTGTTCGATATGTCCAGTGTGCTGAATACTGGTGAACTGATGCTCACATCGACGCTTTCAATCGAATAAGTTCCAAGATTCGATACGAGAACGGATATTGTGTGCTCCCCTCCGGACATCAGGGGAAGAGGCTTGGCTTCGAGGAAAACTGATACGTCCGAATCTGACGATATCGAGAATGCTATGTTCCTCAGCTCCTCTTTCTGCACTTCCCTTTCTATCCATTGTATCCTTGAAGGGACAAGATTTATTCCGGGAGATATCTCCGTGTATATCTTTGCAGATACCGTTGATGATTCTCCAGGAGCAAGATCACCGAATTTAAGCTCGGCATCGTCAACCAGCCTGATCGTATCGTTCGTGAATGTCAGCTCGACATCCTCGAGATGCTCCTCCCCGTTGTTGGTCACTTCAAGGACGAGCGTCTGCTCCTGCCTGATGTTAATTTCTGAGGACTGGGTGAACTTAAGGTCTAGCTGTTCTTTCCTCACTGTCATCCTGAGGATGACCGTCTCCGAATGCGGGATGCCGAGGGCATCCTCATACTCGATTTTGATCTCAAGATCATTTGAACCGTCCTGGGCATCTCTTGAATCAAGTGTCAGGGAGACTTGTTTTGATTTTTCAACTTTGCCTATGTAGATCTGGTCTTTTCCGTACAGTGATATGCTGCCTGGAAGCGAAATCCGCAGATTATTTGCGATGCCCCCGTTGTTTTCGATAGTAAGGAGCACGTCGTCAGATCCTGTCAGGACCTGCTTGTCTGAAGAGAATGACAATTCTGGTTCATTTACAACCGTGATCGGTATGGATACCGAATTGACTGATGTCTGCGAAAGCGAGGATGCCTCGCTGCTTAGCGTCCCCCGGAAGAATACGTTGATAGTATATATTCCCGGGTTGACGGATTCCTTCACCTTGAAGGGTATGGAAACTATCGCGGACCCTCCCGAATTAATATCGGCGAGGTTCGGGGCGCTTGTTACTGCAAGCTCGCTCGGGGCATTGACGGTCATCGTTACCGCAGTCACCCTTTCGGAGCCTACTGGATTGGTTACCGTAACGGTCGCAACTCCAGGCTCCCCGGGCTTGAATATCCCCTTCGTGACAGTGTAATTGTCAATCGACAGGCCTGCAAAGGCCAATCCCAGTATCATCATCAATAACAGTATTTTTTTCATCATTTTCACCTTATCATTCCATCCTGAAGCTGCAGGCACTTTTTCGTGTGCTTCGCAATATTCTGGTCATGTGTAATTATAATAACGGTCTTGCCCTCGTTGTTCAGGTCCTCGAAGATTTTCAGGACCTCCTTCCCGGTCTTTGAATCTAGGTTTCCGGTCGGTTCATCAGCAAGGATAATTTCCGGGTCATTGACAAGTGCCCGTGCAATTGCCACCCTTTGCCTCTGCCCTCCTGAGAGCTGGCCTGGCGTGTGGTCCAGCCGGTCTCCGAGCCCCACGCTCTCAAGTATCTTTGCTGCTTTCGCCCTCCGTTCCTTGCCGTCCCCTTTCCTGAGGACAAGCGGAAGCTCCACGTTCTCGAGAGCGCTCAGGGAACCTATGAGGTTGAAGGTCTGGAAGACGAAACCGATCTTCTCGCCCCTCACTTTCGCCCTCTGGTCCTCAGTCATCTTAGATGTTTCTATCCCGTCGATTTCAAGCCTTCCCGAGGTGGGACTGTCAAGCAGGCCCATTATATGGAGCAGGGTGGATTTTCCGGATCCGCTCGGACCGAGTATTGCGAGGAAATCCTTCTCATGAACCTCAAGGTCGATGTCCTTTAGCGCTTCCACCACTATACCTTCGCCCATGACGTACTGCTTCTTTATATCCTCCATTACCATTATCTTCTTCATCTCAGCATCTCCTTCGTATATTCCACCATCAGCGGGCTGCTCCTGAAATGCTCCTTGATCTTGCCAAGGAAAATTTTCCCCTTTTCTGTTATATGATAGATTTTCCTGGTTCTTTTTCCCGATGCGGCTTTCCTGTAGGTTATGAGTCCCTTCCTGCAGAGTCCTGCCAGGATAGGATAGATCTTGCTTGACGGAACTGTGTGGATAACCGGGTCTTCCTTTATTAATTTAATGATCTCATAGCCGTGAATCTCGTTTTTCGAAATCATCCACAGCACGAACAGAGAGAACTTCTCCCTCACCATGCGGTCGACATTCTTCTTTGAGAAGGGTATCTTCTGGCTTATAAGCATAAAATCAGATATATATGGAATTATACATATATAAAACCATACCAAAAAGGATTTTATTGCTTTTACTTAATAGAGTTGCATGGCTTACGAAGTAAGAGACATTGAGCTCGCAAAACAGGGAAAACTGAATATCGAATACGCACTCAAGAACATGCAGATAATGAAGGACATCCAGGAAAGGTTCAGGAAGGAGAAACCATTCAGGGGGATGACGATTGGACTTGCACTGCATGTTACAAAGGAGACTGCTGTCCTTGTAAAAACGCTTGAGGCAGGAGGTGCAAGGGTTGCCATTGCAAGCTGCAACCCTCTATCCACGCAGGATGATGTTGCAGCAGCTCTTGCAAAGGACGGGACAGCTGTATTTGCAAAGAAGGGGGAGACCAACAAAGAGTACTATTCCTATATTGAGAAAGTGATATCCATGGATCCCTCGATCACGATAGATGACGGCTGCGACCTCGTAACCGCGATACACACCAAGCACAAATCAAAGATAAAGAAAATAATCGGCGGATGCGAGGAGACCACCACGGGGATCATCAGGCTGAAATCCATGGAAAAGGACGGGGTTTTGAAATACCCTGTCATTGCAGTAAACGACAACAAGACAAAGCACCTCCTTGACAATTACTATGGAACCGGACAGTCCAGCATCGACGGAATTCTGAGGGCGACAAACGCGCTCATAGCAGGCAAGACTTTCGTCGTATGCGGTTATGGTGACTGCGGGAAGGGAGTTGCAAGGAGAGCGCAGGGGCTTGGAGCCAATGTGATAGTGACAGAGGTGGACAGCTTCCGGGCGCTGCAGGCTCATTATGACGGGTACCGGGTTATGCCGATTGCAGAGGCAGCACGGATCGGAGACATATTCCTGACCGTAACCGGAAACAAGCACGTGATCGGCCTCGAACACATGAAGAAGATGAAGGACAACGTGATAATTGCTAATGCCGGCCATTTCGACATCGAAATCGATGTGGCGTCGCTGAAGAAATACAGGAACAGGAGGATCAGGCCGTTCCTAGACGAATATGATTTGGACGGGCAGAAAATCTACGTATGCGCGGAGGGAAGGCTGGTGAATCTTGCTGCAGCTGAAGGCCATCCGTCTGAAGTGATGGCGACTTCGTTTGCAGGGCAGGCGCTTGCATGCGAATACCTGGTAAGGAACAAGGGGAAATTAAGCGGAGTCGTGCACCTTCCGGCAAAAATAGATGACGAGATCGCAAGGCTCCAGCTGAAATCACTCAATGTGAAGAAGGACAATCTTACAAAGGAGCAGCAAAGGTACCTGTCGAGTTGGGAAGAGGGGACCTAATTAAAAACCATCGCCCGGATAAATGATGTTATGGAATATGAAAAATTACTGGATAATATTTATGAAAACCTTCCAAAAAACCAGGCATCGGCAGAGAGGTTCGAGATGCCAAAATTCGAATACTTCACTGAAGGTAACAAAACTATAATCAAGAACTTCAAAATGTCCGTGGACAGGATCAGGAGGGACTATGTAATGGTATCCAAATACCTGTCAAAGGAACTCGCTGTCCCGGTAGAAATGAAGGAAGAAAGGCTTATCCTGCAGAGAAAGATAGTTGGCGACATGCTCAACAAGAAGCTTGAGGAATTCGTAAAGAAATACGTCGTCTGCAAGGAATGCAACAGGCCGGATACTCACATAAGTGAAGAGCACCATATAAGATTCCTTGTATGCGAGGCTTGCGGAGCAAAGTCTACAATCAGGTGATAAATTGGCAGGAAGAAGACCACCACCTCCGCAACTTAGCAGGGAAGAAGAAAGAAGACGTCTCAGGCTTCCAAGGCCTCCTGAAGTACTCGGACTTGTTCTGGGCCTTATGGGAGGATCAAGGATGAAAGTCCAGTGCAAGGACGGCAAGGAGAGGATGTGCAGGGTCCCCGGAAAACTCAAGAACAGAATCTGGGTAAGGGAAGGGGACGTTGTGATAGTTAAACCCTGGGAAATCGAAGGCGATAAGAAAGGGGATGTCATATGGAGGTACTTCCCGACGCAGGCCAGGATTCTCAAGGAAGAAGGGTACATCTGACATGGCAAGAAAACCTTCAAGAAGGAAGAAACCTGAAAAGGAGGATTATCAGCTGAAGGAAAGGGAAAAGACCGAAAGCCTTGTTTTTGACAAGAGGACACTTCTGAATCTTTCGAAACTGATGAAAAAGGGCCTCATAGAATCAGTCGACTACCCTATTTCCACCGGAAAGGAGGCGAATGTCTTCCGCGCTACCAACAGCGAGGGAAAGTACGTTGCCGTAAAAATATACAAGATCGAAACCGCTCATTTTTTCAGAAGATCCAGCTATCTTGAGGGAGACCCCAGGTTCTCAAAGATCAAGCAGAACGACTGGGAGATAGTAAAGGCATTTGCAAAAAAGGAGTATAAGAACCTCCTGATCTGCCGGGAAGCGGGAGTACATGCGCCTGCCCCGTATTACCTGGTCGACAACATAGTTGTAATGGAATTCCTTGGCAAGGGAGAGCTGCCTTATCCTGTCATGGAACAGGTCGGTCCGAGGGGAGAAAGCGACCTGGAATTCATTCTGAATGACATAAAGAAGCTCCATCAGGCCGGGCTTGTCCATGCGGATCTTAGCGAATACAATATACTCCAGGGAGAATACCCTTATCTGATCGATTTCGGACAGGGAGTAGTCCATGGCCACCCGAATTCCAGGAAATTCCTTGAACGGGACGTTCAAGTGATACTGAAATACTTCGGGAAAAACGGGATAACAAGGGACCTCAAAAAAACGCTCGAATGGATCACATCCGGGAAGGACATCTGATCCCAAGTAAGTGGAGGGACCTACCTAGAACGGTCTGCGTCGCCTTTGTGATTGCAAGCCGGGTCTTCCTCTTTGCATCATCATTCTCGTTTATTACCGGAGAACTGGAATAGAATGCGCTGAAATCTCCTGCAACATCAAGGACATACTGGGTGAGATGGTGGGGTGCAAGTTCTTTGGAGCATCTGTCCACAAGATCATTAAACATTGAAAGCCTCTTGATGAGCCTTTTTTCCGATTCATTGAATTCAATCTCGCAGGCTTCGGGCTTGTCCTTTGCCTTCTCCAGGATTCCGTTGGTCCGTACATACGCATACTGGGCATAGGGACCGGAATCGCCTTCCAGGTTCAATGCACTCTCCCACCTGAAAGTGATCTTCTTGTCAGAACTTGATCGTAGGAATGCGAATTTGATCGAAGCGACAGCGACCATATGCGAGATTTCACCCTTCTCTTCCGGAGTGGCATCGATCGTTATCTTTTCAAGCACCCTCTCTTTCGCCTCCGACAGAAGATCATCAGCGGTGAACCCCATCCATGTCCCCTTCCGTCCTGAGAACTTGCTTTCCGGAAGACCTACATGCTCGTATGAAAGATGATGCAGTGATGATGCCTCTTTCGCATACCCGAGTTTCTTTAGGACCTCTACAATAACGCGCTGCGGATATTTCTGTTCCACCCCTATCACGTTTATCACCAGGTCGGCATCCGCAAATTCGCGGCTCTCGCCCTCTTTCGATGATTTCAGGGCAACGCCCTCGGGCATGTCCATGAACTTTTCATATTTGAATTTTGACCGGATCTTCCCGAATTTCCAAAGATGGAATATCACGTCCTTTCCTGTGTATACTGCGGTCCCGTCGCTTCGGATCAGTATCTTGTTCGGGTTTTCCATCTTGCCGAATTCATTTTCAAGGTCGCCGGATATGTCGACTACAAGGCAGCCCTTGTTCTTGCCTTCCTTTTCCATGAAAACGGAGTTGCCGGATTTGAGTTTGTCAATCCCCTCTTCGAAAATTGTCCTCATGATGTCGGATTCGAAGATCAGGACATCATGTGTCACCCCGAAATCAAGGGCAGTCTGGTACTGTGCCCTGACGCATTTTTCGGCAAGTTCGCGGCCGGAAACAGCATTGTCGTTAACCCCGCCTTCCATGTCTGAAATGAGAAGGCGGACCTGTTTAGCCACTTCCGGATCCTCCTCGAATTTCTTTGCGACATAAACATACTGCTCGCCCAGCCACTGGTCGAACTTCTTGTCGGGCTTCGCATCGTTGTTGAGATAGCCCCACAGGCTTTGTGCCACCTGCAGGCCCAGGTCGTTGATGTAGTCCATCCTGACCACCTCGTGATCAATTTCCAGGATGCGGGCGACCGATTCGCCAAGGATTGCGTTTCTCAGGTGACCTATGTGCCAGGGCTTGTTAGGATTGACTGCAGGGAATTCGATTATAACCTTCCCTTTCATCGTTTTCTCAGCATCCGATCCGGATACAAGCAGGGCATATGCCTTGTTGCTGAGGTAAAAGTTTATGTACGGACCTGCAGATTCAGCCTTGGAGAAGTTGTCTGAAAGCTTGATTCTGGAGGAGATCTCGGCTGCAAGCTTTGCCGGATTTTCATTTTTTTCCTTTGCAAGCACGAAGGCGAACTTGCATGAAAGGTCTCCCATCTTCCCGTATTCTATCGTGGGAAGCACTTCATCGGCTTTTGATTGCGACGAGTCGGCAACCATTCTCGCTATTTCGTTTTTCAGTTTGTTGAGCATAGTTATACACCACTGTTGAATGCCTTTTTTATGTTCTCGATCGGCTCGTTGATGAGTACCTCGTCGTTGCGCTTGATTATGAACCTCTTGTCCCCGCGAACGCGCCCTACTTTTGCAACAGGACACCCGGACATCGCGTATTCGAATTTGGATACCTTCTCCGGTGGTACGCTCACAACGAACCTTCCGGAGGATTCAGAAAACATGAGCGACTCGATCCTCTTGGTCTTTGTCGGGACAAGTTCAAGATCCATTTCTGCCCCGAAACCTATCCCGAGCGCTGATTCGGAGAATGCAACTGCAAGGCCTCCGTCCGAGATGTCGTGAACGGATGAGAGAAGCCTGTCCTCTATCGCACCGGAAAGTGCTTTGTATACTGCGCTGTGCTCGTCGAAATCCAGCTCAGGAGGGTTGTTTCCGACCGCGCCATAAAGCCTGTAGTATTCGCTTCCCCCAAGTTCGTCCTTGGTGGTTCCGACAACATAGATGAGATCGCCCGGGTTCTTGAATTCACTTGACATCGCTTTTGATATGTCGTCGATCTTCCCGACAACGGTAACCAGTAGCGTGGGCGGAATCGAATATTTCTGCGAACCGCTGTAATAGTCGTTCTTCATGCTGTCCTTTCCTGAAATTATCGGCACGTTGTAATTGGTCGCGCAGTCATACATGCCGAGGCATGCGCGGACCAGGGATCCCAGCTTCTGCTCGCCGTCCGGAGTCTTTGCGGACTGGACCGGATCCGGCCAGCTGAAGTTGTCAAGGCATGCCAGATAGCCGAATCTTGCCCCAACTGCTATCGCGTTGCGGATCGCCTCATCGAATGCAAGAGTCGCCATCACATAACCGTCCTGGACATACCTCGGGCAGATTCCGTGGGATATTACAAGCCCTTCATTTGAATCATATACCGGCCTGATGACACCGGCATCGGAGGGCCCAAGCATTATGGGCTTTATCACGCTGGTTCCCTTAACCTCATGGTCATATTGCCTGATGATCCTTTCCTTCGATGTTATATTGGGGCTTTTAAGGAGCCTGATCAGGACATCAAGCGGATCGAATTCCCCGATAAGAGGCTCTGGGTAAAGAAGCTTTTTCCAAGAAGCCTTAAGGCTCATTTTCGGGTTGCCCCCGTGGAGGAATTCAAGGTCAAGGAATCCGACGGTCTTCTCATTGTAGAATATGTGGAATTTGCCTGAGTTGGTGAACTTTCCGACTGCTGTGACCTCCACCCCATGAACTTTCGCAAGTTCCTCGATCTTCGCAAGGTTCTCAGGAGGGCAGGCAAGGGTCATCCTTTCCTGCGATTCTGAAACGAGTATCTCCCAGGGGTCAAGCCCGGGATATTTGAGCGGGCACTTGTCCAGGTATATCTCGCATCCGCCGGAGATCTGTGCAAGCTCCCCAATGCTGGATGAAAGCCCTCCGGCTCCATTGTCAGTTATGGCATCATAGAGCCCAAGGTCCCTTGCCTCGAGTATCAGGTCCTGTGCCCTCTTCTGGGTTATCGGATCTCCTATCTGGACCACTGACTGGGGGGTTGAACTGTCTATCTGCATCGAAGAGAACGTGGCTCCGTGGATACCGTCCTTTCCTATCCTTCCTCCGACCATTAGCGCAAGGTAGCCGGGTTTTATTATCTTTTCATGGGTCTTTCGGCCGTTGATCTGTGATGGAAGAAGTCCTATCGTTCCTGCGTAAACGAGCGGCCTGCAGGTATAGTCCTTGTCAAAAACGATCGAGCCGTTGACAGTAGGTATTCCCGTCTTGTTGCCCCCGTGCTCAATGCCCTTGACGACGCCGTCAAATATGACTTTAGGGTGCAGCACTCCCTTTGGCACCTCGGTCTCATCAGGATATCCGAAGCAGAGGACGTCTATGTTCGCGATCGGGTTCGCTCCTATGCCCGTACCAAGGATATCCCGCTGGACGCCCAGGATTCCTGTCAGTGCGCCGCCGTATGGATCAAGGGCGGACGGGCTGTTGTGCGTCTCCACTTTCACAGCGATGTCATAATCCGGATTGAATTTTATTATTCCGCCGTTGTCAACGAAAACTGAGACAACGTAGGGTTTCTTCACCTGCTCTGTCGCTCCTGCTATGAATGTCTTGAACAATGAGTTTATTGCGTGCTTCTCCCCGTTTTCCTCATAGCTTATAGCTGCATTGAATATCCTGTGCTTGCAATGTTCCGACCAGGTCTGCGCAAGCGCTTCCAGTTCTACGTCGGTTATCTTGTTGTCGAGTCCCACCACCTTTCTTTCATCGATGACCTCCTGGATTTTGAAGTGTTTCTTTATCGCCTGGAATTCATCGTATGAGAGGGAAAGGACCTTCTGCTTGGCAAGGGCTTCGAAGCGCTTCTGGCTCATATGGAGGGTTGTCGTTTCTACGACGGGTTCGTGCTTGATCTCCACCCTGGGGATGTACGGCTCTGCGACATCATTAGGCTTGTGGATAATGAACTTTTCAATTAGGGGATTGTGAAGCTCTGATGCGATCTCCTCGCATGTGTATTCCGAAAGATCGCCCTCAATGGCATACATCCGCGAGTAGTAGACAGCAAGATCATTTCCTGACCTGTCCCTGATTGCCTCGGAAGCCGTGTGGCCGACGTTGTCTGTTACGCCAGGAAGGAGGCCGATCTCGATCCTCCAGCGGTCGCTGAAAAGCGAATGACCGGAGTACTGGGTCACAGGATCCAGGAATATCTCGTCATAATCGTCAAGATCGCCATCGATATTGTATACATCAACAGACCTGCATTTTTTATTGATCCTGGAAGAAAGCTGCTCTCCAACAACATCTCTGATGTCATTTTTAGTAGTGATCTCAATACGCATAAGGGTTATTCTGCAAATAAATGTTTTATAGGTTACCGGAGCACCGGAATCTCCCGGGATAATGGCATGTTGCCAGCATCGGGACCCATTGTCACTTTTTGCTGCGGAATGCCACTACTGGAGCTCGTAGTAAAGGACAACCTGGTCGTTGGCTCCTTCCTGGCTTGCAAGCGTTTCCGGAACCTGGACGAGGAAGTCATAGGTGCCATATGTATCGGCGGTTGTTCCTACCTTGACCACCCAGACAGTAGTCTGTGATCCGTTATATTCCGATCCTCCGTCGCCTGAGTCCCACATTATTCCTGTATCGAAGTTGCTGTTGAATGCATTGGACCTTGCTTCCGGAACGGTATTTACCGGCGTACCGTAAACGACATAATCATCAGTCTGCAGCGGGAGCGTTCCGTCAGAAGAATAGGTCAGGTTGATCGAGTCTCCGAACGATCCTGTTCCGAACGCTGTATCAAGTTCGGTGAAATCCGAGGATGACTGGGTATCACTTGTAGTCCTGCCGATTGCTTCAAGCTCATTGAAGGACACAACCGAGTCAATATCGGCCACATAGAGGTTGTATCCGCTTGCGCCGCTCCAGTTGTATACCAGCTCCCCTCCCGAAACGTTTGAGGCAAGTATGATGTTTCCTGAAATGTTTCCATAGAACCTTGACCACATCGACGAACATGTGAAGGTGCATCCGAGGTGGCCGTTCTCTTCCCAGTTCTGGAATGAATCACAGCTGTCCATGGCCCCGGTTTCTGTTGTGCCGGTGTTGTTGACATCAAAGCCGTTCTGGCAGACGAAGTTGGCCGAATAGTCGTTGCTGCCGTTATCAACAGAGATACCGTTCAGTGAATTGTTCATGATCGTGTTGGATGTCAGGTTGTTTCCGGTGGAATTCTGCATCATGATTCCGACGGTAGCATTAGATACTGCATTTCCTGATAAAGTGCCTCCTGTTGAATCGGAGATATCGATTGCTGACCCTGTAACTCCGGATATTATGTTTCCTGTGGCAGTTACGCCAACGAAATCCCTGACACGCAGACCGTTCGCACTGGTACCCGCCATGCTGTCGTTTATCAAACCGGATGAACCCATGTCGAACAGATAGGCGTTCTGGGAATGCCCTGATGAGCTGCTTCCGAGTACCCTCGTGCCGGTCGTATTGTATGCGACAATTCCGTTTGTATAGTTTGAAACTGCGCCGCAGTTCTGGATGGTAACATTGTCAGTGCTGTTTGCGATAATTGCAATCTGCTCTGATCCTGATGTCCCGTCGCCGGTGATCGCAAAGCCGTTGCAGTCATATACCACATCGTCTGAATTTATCACCACGCAGGCATAGGTTCCTGCATAAATTCCGGTTACGTCATTGGGAGCTCCTGTATATGAGTTGTTCTGGGTGTATGTACCCGGGGCATCGATGATTATGCAGTTGTTGTTCACTTCCAGGATTCCAAGGTTTCCGAAGCTTGAAAGGGAGTTCACTGTGATTGTATTTGCCAGTATGTTCCGTGAAACGGTATAAGAGTCGCCAATATCCTGCCAGGTTGAGTTGAAAATCCATGGTTCAAGCCTTGATTCATCATATCCGATGGCCTGGGCATCTGTCCAGTGCCAGGTTATGTTGTCGATTGCTGGTACAACTGTTCCCAGGGCAGAGATGTTTATCCACATCTGGTTGAAGCTTGTGGAAAATGCCAGCTCCCCTGAAAGTTCCGAGGCATTTGTCGCCCACTGGATCTCGAAACCGCTGGTGTCTGCCCCTCCGGGGGAAAGAACGTCTTGTAATGAGAGGTTGGTATAGTTGATGAAGGATCCTGCCGGATTAAGGAACAGGGTATTGTACATTTCAAAGTTGAATGGAGTACCGTCATTGTTGAAAACATAGAGCGAATCGTTGTAGATGATATTGTCGGTAAGGGACACTTCTGAATCCTCGACTGCAATTCCGTATGCCGTTGATCCGTAAACATTGTTACTTTCAATGATCACTCCGTATGACGATAGGATATAGATTCCTGAATCTTCTGCAATAGTATCGTTTCCTGAATTGTATACCTCGTTGTTGGTGATGTTCGTATAATCAGAAGCGTAGAGGTAGATGTTGGCATCGAGATTGCCATAGATGCTGTTTCCTGACAAAGTAGAATATCCACATGTGTTCAGGTTGATTCCAGACCAGTTGTTGTTGTAGATAACGCTGTTGATTATTGTTGCATCAGAGACTTCGGATCCGCATTCATAGCCGTTTCCTCCATTATTGAAAACGAATGTGTTGTTGAAAAGATGTCCGGGGCTGCGAAGGAGTATCGCCGTGTTGGTATTGCTGTAGGCAGTGATCTGGTTGAATGTGCTGTCTGCGGAAGGCGTGCTTCCAGTATTGATTGCGTTGAAGTTGTCGTGCAGCGTGATGTTATAGAAAAGACTATCTGTTGTCAATTGGGTGATTATTCCTGACTCAGTGAAATTGTAAATTTCGCAGTTCATTACCGTCACGTTGGTTACTCCGTAAAGATATATACCGTAATCATTTGCACCAAGGCCGTTCAAAGAGTGTCCGTTGCAGTCGTACGTGACGTTGTCGCTCGTTATTTCAATGCAGCTTGTTGAGTCTCCGCCGGTATAATCGATATTCTGGATGTATGTGCCTGGCGAGGATATGTCCTGGCAGTTCTCAGCGACGAGAATACCGAATACGCCGAACGTATCAAGTCCATAGAGGGCAAGGTAATTCGCACTTGTATTCAGAGCAGCGTTCATGTCATTGTACGTGCCGTTGTAATAATAGACCTGCATGGTCTCTTCATTGTAGCCGAATGATTCTGCATCCGTCCAGTGCCAGTACACTTCGCTCAGATTTGCATTGTTCACGTCCTGGAATTCAATCCATTTATTCCTGAAGGAGACAAGGCCTCCAAGCGGTGCCGGTTCTGAAGTCCAGTTGATAATGTAGCTTTCGCCTGACTGGATTGTATCGACAACAGAAAGGTTTGTGAAATTTTCAAGAGTTCCTGCAGGGTTGTCAATTATGACGTTGTTGAAGAATATCGAATAGGCAAATGTGGGGTTGGAGATGTTGATAATGTTGTTGTAGATATGGCCTCCGTTGAGCGTGAGGTTGTCTGCATCTCTTATGGAAATTCCCATGCCGTTGTTGTATATTGCTGGATCATCCAAAGTGATATTAAAGGATCCCGTAATCAGCTCAATTCCGAGGTTGGTATTGTCATGAGAGCTTAAACCTGAAATCATATGGTCGTGGGAACCTCCGGAAAACAGGAATCCGTCATTGTTGTCGTAGGCCGTGTTGTTAGTCATAGTGTAGCCGATTGCCCCGGAGATGAACTGGAATCCGATTGTGTTGTTGTAGGCCGTGTTGTCCGATAGTGTATGGTTGAAAGAGGTGGATCCGAAATAAAATCCAATGTTGTTGCCGTAAACAGCGTTACCTGAGACCGTAACATTGAAGGCTGCCTGCCTTACGTCTATTCCCACATCAGAACTGCTGTATGCTGTGTTGTTTGCAATTATTGCATCGCTTGAATCTTCACCGACATGAATTGCCCTGTAGTTGTCATATGCAGTATTATTTATGATCGATACTCTGTCGCTTGTATAGGCCCCGATTCCATAGTAGCTGTTGTTGTAAGATGTTGAGTTGAGGATGCTAACGTCGTCGGCATAGGCTGAATAAATTCCATGTGTGTAATTGGACACCTGGCAATTCATTATTGTGATGTTGGAAATATGCGGTGAGATTGTACCGTTGGCGAAAATCCCATACTGCATAGTACCGAGTGTACCATCCCCTGTGACTGAATACCCGTTGCAGTCAAGAAGGACATCCGAGGATAGGATCTGGATGCATGCGTATGTTGTTCCTGAAACTTGGAAATATGCACCCGTAATATCGCTATTAATTGAATATGACCCAGGGGTTGTAATTCTAAAGCACGGGGAGTTTCCTTCAAGTAGCCCCAGTACCTTGGTCTGGTTAATGTTGTAGACTGAGATTTCGTTATTGAGCAGGTCAGGAGTTGCATTCCTGATAAGCCATGGG
>JBNLBN010000023.1:0-21948 GCA_050303335.1 Candidatus Micrarchaeia archaeon | reverse complement strand
AACGAGTTCAAGTCAAAGCTCCTCGTGTCGGCGGCACTGCGGGAACTTCTCGAGAACCATTTCATCAGGGGATACCCTGTTTTGAGGGAGGCCTCGAAAGGGCTTGTTGCACAGACGGAACACACCATACTTGTAACTGCAGACGGTTGCGAAGTCCTTACAAAATGATCTCCGGAGTCTTTGATTTCCTATCTTATTTTTACGACTATTTCTTCGGATCCGACACTCCGGTCGTTGCAGATATGAGGAAACGAATCGTTGATAGGATGGACCTCCACATGGGCGACCGGGTCCTGGAAGTGGCGATAGGAACTGGCGCGAATGTCCCCTTCATACACAGGAAGGTAGGAAAGGGCGGAGAGATTCACGGAGTGGACATATCAAAGAGGATGCTCCGGAAATGCAAGGACAACCTGAAAAGATGGGGGATTACAGCCCATATCGACCTTGGCGATGCGGAGCACCTTCCGTTCAAGGACAACGAATTCGACGCGGCGCTGATTTTCGCATCATTGAAATTCGTAAAAAACAAGGAAAAGGCCCTAAAAGAGATCGTTAGGGTCACAAAGCCCGGGGGCAGGATCGTCCTTGGCGACGAATATCCTTTTATGCAGATCCCTCTTCCGGAGAACATATGCAACTTCAAAGCAAGCCGCGAGCATATTTTCTGGATTAAAGAGTTTAATAAAATGTTGTGATAAAAATACAATTATGAAAGTAGCCAGAGTCGGACCTTATCTTACAGGGGGAGCTATCGCTTTTGTTTCCGCCGGGGTATTGGTTGCCGGAATTATGACCAACAAACCCCAAAAATGCGAACCAGGATTTTACCTGAAAACTACTGGGGACAAGGCAACATCCCTGGGAACCACAAAGGAATTCACGATAATGGAATGCTATGAGAAAGGGGAAAGGACCAGCTCCTTCAGGGCATTTTTCACCTTTGAGAAACTTCCATCTTATGACGGAACGGTATTCATCAAGAATGACGGCAGGGTGTCTGTAATCGATTCGAAAGAGCACAACCCGTTGCCCTTTCCAAAGGTTTCTGAGGATGAGCTGATCAAAAAGGTGAGGGGTAAGAAACTGGTAATTTTTTCTGATGACCATTCCTCGACTAAAGACAACGAGCGTTTTTTGGGCATAGTAAACAAGCTTGATGTTGCAAGAGTTGGACTGGAATTTAATTCTGAGGCCCAGGACGAGATGGAAAGATACCTGGCATCACCGAATGTTGAAAATGCAGTGGATTTCACAAAAGCGGTCTTTGAAGGAGGTCCGATGAAAGGCCGGAGGCTGGTGATGACACAGTTTACCCAAATGGTAAAGGGCATAGAAAAAGAGATATTCCTATTTGACGCGCCTGGAATAGCATCAGGGGAGATGGTTTCTTCTCCTGAGCGGGAAGAGCATATCCAGGAAAGGATATCGCAAGCTGTTGACGATGGGAAAAGCGCGGCGGTATTCATCGGATTCGTGCACGCAACCACTGCGCCGAAGATATTCAACTGGCAGGGAGATGAGTACGTAGAGAAGAACCGATCCCTTGCACTGAACCTGAAGGAAAAATACGGGAGCGAGAATGTTGTTACCGTGGACCTTCGCGGCTGCTATAGTGCTTATATAGACTACTGTTTAGAATGATCATTCAGGGCTCGTGGCCTAATCTGGATAGGGCGAGTGGCTTCGGATGCCTCTCCTAATCGCAGGAGATACCACTAGGTTGCGGGTTCGAATCCCGTCGAGCCCGATTATTACCCCCTATCAATCAGATTCTTGAGTTTTTCCTGCGCAAAGCGGCCATAAGAATCTGCCATCTGCATTGCCCTTCCCTGGACATATTGCTCAATTGCTCCCGGTACTGCAAATTCCACTGGCAACTCTTTGCCTTGCATTTCTCCAATCTGTATTGCTATGAATGCTTCCATTGTATTGTGAACAAGAGTTGTCAGGGCATCTGAGACGAACTTTGTTCCAGGCCATGCAGAATGAGTGAAGAATAGCTGCTTTGCAATGCTTTCGATCCTTACCTCTATCTCATGCCTGGGGATTACCCCGCCGGATTTGTTCCTTTCGACGATATCGATAGCCAGTTTTTTTGCCTTGTTTTCTGCAAGTGCTGCATGCAATACGCCATCGACAGCAACGTCGCTCATGATCTCAAGTTCTGAGAATGGCGGAAGATCCCTCATCAAAGAAAATACTGTGAGCGGAGAATCCGTCTCCATGTCGATAATCGTAATTACTGGACTGGTCATTTTTCCATGTTCAGGATGAAAGAGGTTTGCTGATGCCGGATAGGCATCAAAGCCGTTTGAACGCAATGCAGAGACTGCAAGGATATAAGGTTCGATCAGGTGGGTACAAAGTTGCATTTCCATGTTTCCAAGAACAATAGACCTGTCATCCGAGAGTATGACTCCGGCGCTCGCAAGATCCTCGTTTGCTGCTGCAACTTCAGGATTAAAATGAAACTTGTAATCGGTACTTGAATACAGCCTCGGCATCTGCGCTTCCAATTCAGGAGTAACAAATGGTCTGAATACGTCGAGCACAATTTCAAGGTATTCTGCGTATTGCTTATTTTTTTGGGCTAATGATTTGCCCATATCTGCGACCTTGGGATCATCGAGCGAATAAGCATTGTTGTCCAGCCTGTTCGAGTCGAGGGCCTGCTTTGCAGAAGCGATCTGTTCATAAAGCGGATCTGCCCTTTCTCCGGCCAGTCTAAGATGGCCCATCTGGGCTCCCTTCTTCCTCTGGCCGAAACCAAGTATATACCCTGAATCAGAATGGCTCGGATCCCTAGTTACTATTCCATTGAAATTTACCATTGGAGCGGAATTTCTTCTAACCATATGTTATAATTAGTGTGGAAACGTATTTAAACATATACTTATGGCTGTTGACGTAGAGGCATTCGATAATTTTTTATAAACAAAGTCCAAAATGACTATGGATTTTATGGAATTTATTTGTAAAATAGCAGGACAGGCAGGGGCAGGAGTGATGGTTGCCGGAAGGATGATCATCAACTGCTTCACTCGCGGAGGCTATTGCGTTGTAGGATATCCTGAATACCCCTCATTAATAAGAGGAGGGCACAACACGGTTCAGGTAAGGGTTTCTGATAAGCCGATCAATTCGCCTCTTCACTATCAGGATGTGCTCGTTGCTTTGAACAAGGACGGCATTTTCTATCACATGAGCGACATGAGCGAGGGCGGAATCATAATATACGACCATCTTATCGATGTCAGCAAGATGGAGATAAGGGACGATGTGAAGATGCATCCGCTTCCGCTATCGGAATTGACAAAGGAAGTGGGCGGAACAGAACAGATGAAAAACACTGCTGCAGTTGGTGCGGCTCTTGCCTTGATCGACTACCCGTTCGAGAAGCTCGAAGGAATCCTCAAGGACCTCTTCGGAAAGAAGGGGGATGAGATAGTAAACATGAACATAAAGACTGCAAGGGCAGGATATGACCATATCAAGGAGCACAAGATCGAATCCCGGCACAAGGTGCATCCGATATCTGATGACAGATGCATCGCAATAACCGGAAACGAGTCGATTGCACTTGGTGCGGTCAAAGGCGGGATGAAATTCTATTCCGCATATCCCATGACTCCGGCATCTTCGATACTGCATTATCTTGTAAAGGTGGAGCGGGATTTTGAACTTGTAGTCAAACAGACCGAGGACGAGATCGCAGCCCTGAATTATACCATCGGCGCATCATTTGCAGGGGCAAGGTCGATGGTAGGGACTTCGGGCGGGGGATTCGCACTCATGGCAGAGGCGTTCGGCCTTGCAGCTATATCAGAAACGCCGGTAGTAGTTGCAGTTGCGCAGAGGGTAGGGCCAAGTACCGGCATGCCTACATGGACAGAGCAGGGAGACCTGAACTTCGTTCTCAATGCCTCGCAAGGAGATTTCCCGAAGGTTGTTCTTGCTCCGGGTGACATCAACGAGGCATTTGCGCTTTCTGCAAAGGCGCACAACTTGGCCGAGAAATACCAGCTTCCGGTAGTGGTTTTGACTGACAAGCACCTTTCAGAATCAGTGTTCTGCACTGACGGATTCCCTGAAGTGAAGATCGAGAGGGGGAAACTGCAGGATAGCGTTCCTGAACTGGACAAGATGAAGAGGTTCGAGCGCTACAAGCTCGCTGATGACGGAGTATCCCCGAGAACGGTTCCTGGAACCCCTAACGGGATGCATGTTGCAACTTCGTATGAGCATGACGAGACCGGATTCAGCAGCGAGAGTTTCATTATGAGGGTGAAGCAGGCGGACAAGAGGATGAAGAAACTTGATACGCTGCTTCCTGAAATGGATCCGCCAGCAGTATATGGGGAGCCGAATGCTGAAATTACGCTTGTCGGATGGGGATCAATGAAGCTTTCAGTTCTTGATGCCCTCCCGCTTCTCAAGGAAAAGGGCCTCAGCGTGAACTTCATACATTTCAACCACATATTCCCCCTGGACCATGGAAAGGTTAAAAGCCTCCTTGGTTCTGCAAAGAAGCTTGTTAATATCGAGAACAATTCATCTGCACAGTTTGCAGGGCTTCTTAGGAAAGAAGCAGGTATCGAATTCGATACGCACCTCCTGAAATATGATGGCAGGCCTATCTACCCTGAACAGATAGTCGAGGAAATGGTCGAAATTTCAAAGGGAAAGAAAGGGAGGATAACTATAGTGGAAAAGGAGGACAAGGAGTATTACAACCCGCAGAGGCACGGGTTATAGGTGATTGATATGAGTATTGTAGATTATAATGTAGGAGAAAAGATCCAGTGGTGCCCTGGATGCGGGGACTTTGCAATTGTCGGGGCCGTAAAGGCAGCGATCAACGACCTTGGAGTTGAGCCGCACAATGTTGCTATCTCTTCCGGGATCGGATGCAGCGGCAAGGTGCCGCACTATATCAGGACATATGGTTTCGAGGGCCTTCATGGAAGGTCGCTTCCGGTGGCATCAGGGATAAAACTGGCAAACCACAAGCTCAAGGTGATTGCCATGGGCGGTGACGGGGACGGCTACGGCATCGGCGCAGGGCACTTTGTCCACATAATGAGAAGGAATTATGACATCACATACATCGTGCATGACAACCAGATATATGGTTTGACTACAGGCCAGGCATCACCCACCACGCAGATGAACATGAAGACCAAGACGACGCCGCATGGGGTAATTGAAACTCCGTATAATCCGGTTGCAAGCTCGATAATCGGTGGTGCGACTTTTGTTGCAAGGGTGTTTGCAGGAGACATGATGCACATGAAGCAGGTGATAAAGGAAGCGATAGAGCACAAGGGATTCTCCCATGTGGACGTCCTCCAGCCATGCGTCACTTTCAACAAGCTCAACACATACGACTTCTTCACGAAAAGGTGCTACAAGATGGAGCATGACACCTCAGATTTCGAGAAGGCGCTGGAACTTGCAAACGAGGCGCCAAAGACCGATTACGAGAAGATCCCGATAGGCGTGTTCTACAAGGTAGACAGGCCGACCTATGAGGACCAGATTCCTCATTTGAAGGAGAAGGCACTGGTAGAACACGAAATCGGTAATGTCGACATTTCCAAGCACTTAGAGAAACTCATGTAATTTTTCGACAATCTTTCTTTCTCCTTTTACCTTTCCGTTCTTCATTATTATTCTGCCGTCGCATATCAGCGTGTCCGGCTCGGAATTGAAGACTATTGAGTCCGGATCATAGCAGTTTTTCAGGAGCACAATGTCTGCCAGATGGCCCCTGGCCAATTTCCCTGACATGAGGCCGAGTGCACTTGCGTTTGTGGCAAACCCGAGGCTGTCAACAGGCTTTTTCTGGATCAGTCTTGCAAGCTTCATCTGGTCGTAGAGGTTGAAGTTCCAGTAGGCGCCGACATCCGAACCGAGCGCCACTGGGATTCCTGCCCTGACCATCCCGGGGGTATCGGCTATCCCTGAACCAAGGGCAAGGTTTGATCCGGGGCAGTGCACAACCGCGCTTCCGCTTTCCTTTATTGCCCTGATTTCGCCCTGGGTGGTGTGGACGCAATGGACAAGGAGCGTGTTCCTGCCAAGGAGGCCGATGTCACGGTAATGCATTATCGCTGATTTCCCGTAATTCTTCCTGTCCTGTTTCATCTCATTTGTGGATTCGTTTGCATGCGTTGTGAGGATTGTCCTGTATTTTCGGGACAGACTTATGCAGCCGCGAAGAAGATCATCAGTGCATGTGATGCCGAACCTTGGGGTGACGGAGTAGTTGAGCCGGCGGTTCTCCTTGAGATGGAATTTCCTGATTAGGGATTCCGTTTCCCTCAGGCAGCTGTCCGTCGATTCCGCGTGCGGAGCATTCCTGTCCATCACCGTCTTTCCTATGAAGGCCCGGAGGCCGAGCTTCCTTGCTGCAAGGAATGCCTGGTCGGCATGCCTTGATGCCGTGTAGTCGACGAACGTTGATACGCCTGACCTTATCATCTCCAGATATGACGCCTCGGCAAAAGCGCGGGCCTGTTCAGAAGTGATTTCGGATTCGATTTTCCATACCCTTTTCAGCCATTCGAGGAGGCTTGCCTTGAGGTTTTTTGCAGGGTACTGGAAGCTGTGCGTATGCGCATCGATAAATGAGGGAGATATCGTGAGGTCGGAGGAGCCGATGGAATCCATGAATCCGTACTTTGTCCGCATTTTTCTTGTGGGCCCGCAGTCCATTATCCTGTCCCCCTCCACTATCACCGAATAATCCTTTTCCATTCCCCGGGGGGTTACTGCATATCCTCCGAAAACTTCGAACATGGATCGATTTCGCAAAGAGTAATTTAATCATTATCGCACAAATTACTGGTGTGGAACTCACACCGAGAGCATACCAGCTTGCGATCTACAATTCGATCAAGGAACACGGAAATACGCTAGTAGTACTCCCGACAGGACTTGGAAAGACACTGATTGCGCTCATGATCATCAGGGATATGATGAAGGAGGGAAGGTGCCTGTTCCTTACTCCCACGAAGCCTCTTGCAAAGCAGCACGAGGAGACTGTGCGGAAGGTGCTCGGGATTGATGATGTTGCGCTGGTAACAGGGGAAATTGCTCCTGGAAAAAGGAGGGAGATGTACGATGCAGCTGTCATTGTCAGCACTCCGCAAACGATAAACAATGATATTGAGCGGGGGATATTGAAGCCTCAGTTCTCCCTTGTTATCTTTGACGAGTGCCACAGGGCGATAGGAGAATACGCATACACGCACATTGCAGACAAGGTAAAAAAGGCCCTTTTTGTCGGACTTACCGCCTCCCCTGGAGGCAGGATGGACCGCATAAAAAAGGTGATGAAAGCGCTTCATATTGACAATGTGGAGATAAGGAGCCATGAGGATCCGGATGTCGAAAAATACGTACAGAAGAGCACTGCCACTTGGATACAGGTCGCACTGAGCGACCATTTCAAGGAGATAAAATTCTATCTTGACAGGCTGGCAGCAAAGCATGCGAGGATGCTTGCATCTATGGGATTTCCTCCTCCGCTGAAGAACAAGGGACAGTTCATGCAGCTGCGCATGAGGATTCTTGAGACGCAGCATAACATCAAGTTCCCTGCAATGATACAGTATTCCATTCTGCTGCATGTCCTCCATATGACAGAACTGCTCGAAACCCAGGGGGTCTATCCGCTTCGCGACTATATAGAGAAACTGAAGGAGAAAAAGAGCAAGTCCGCAAACATGCTGCTGAAGGATCCGGACTTCGCAAGGATAAAGATGCTTTCGCAGAAGGACGAGGACCATCCCAAGATGCCGATCCTCCTAAAGAAGATAAGGGAGCTTAAGGGGAAGAAACTCATAGTGTTTGTCCAGTACAGGTCGCAGATAGCAAGGATCGAGAGCGTCCTCAATGCCGAGGGTATTCCTGCAAAGAGGTTCGTTGGCAAGAAGGAAGGGATGACCAGGAAGATACAGGAGGCGACGATTGAGGAATTCCGGAAAGGGGAATTCGACGTACTCGTTGCAAGTTGCATTGGGGAAGAGGGGCTTGACATTCCTGCAGTAGATACTGTGATATTCTACGAACCGGTCCCAAGCGAGATAAGGGCCATACAAAGGAGAGGCCGCGCGGCCAGGATGAAGGAGGGCGAAGTCATAGTTCTTATGACCCGCGGAACGAGGGACGAATTCTACTACCATGCATCAAAGAACAAGGAAAAGAAGATGATGAGGATACTTACCGGCATGCAGAAAAAACCTGGCAGGAAAGTGGGCCAGACAAAAATGGAGGACTATTTCTGATAGTTTTATAAAAGTGTTTATTATTATATTTATGTGTATGAAACATCTGATATCGGAGATGGGAAAACGCAACAGGGATTTCACTTCCGAAGTTCTTACTGATATGGCATGGGCGAAGGAAATAGATACCCCTTCCGGAAATACTGGTAAATTTGAAAAGGCATTGAGGAGAGGGTTGCTCAGCCTTACTCTGGCCTTGCGAAGATCGGAATTCAAAAAAGAGTGCAGGGATCAACTCAGGAAATTTGAATGGGGATTGGGAATTCTCGAAGTCGTACATGATTTTGAAAGGGAAGGAGAATTGGTGAATGCAGGTTATTGTCCGGCCAATGTAATGTTCGGCCATGTGATAGAGCCTGAAAAACCTGATGAAAAAAGAATCAATGATCCGGTAGTAAGGGCAGTTGCCAGATATATGGGATGGGTGATCAAAAACGATGTGCTTACTAGTTCCGATCTCGGGGACTACTATAGGGAAATTGTAGGGGACCTACAAAATACTGTCCAAAAACATCTTTCCTGATTTTTATGAAAAAATTCACTTCACCGGAAAGCGTCTGGATAAAGAAAAGGCCCCTTACCACTAATTGGGAAAGATTCAGGCTCGCCTTCAAAGTCGAATATTTGAAACATGTTGACAGCCTTAGATCTAAAAGCAGGATCAATCTTGAAGGAATGGGAACATCTGTTTATGAATACAGGCTTGGCAGGCTGCATGACCTGATGGAAAGGGAGGATGAAAGGGCGATTGCCCTCGAAGCTGGATACACCCTTATGCATATTATCGACAACAAAGGAAGAGTTCCGAATAACCATGATCCGGTCGCTAGGGCAATTGCAAGGCACGTGATCCGGATAGCAAACAGGGCACTGGAATCGGACGATATTCCTCAGGATGATCGTCAACAGGTAGAGCAGGAATTAAGAAAAGCGAAATCATTTTTTCAGTTTTGACATGCTGGTACCAAGGATGTATGCCATTTCAGAATCCTCGAAACCATAGAGGTCCATCACTTCATGGGGGTGCTTTTTGCCGGCTTCCTTTATCAGCGGGATATAATCCCTTGCAACCAGGGAATTGACGTGGGAGACTTTGCCGATCTTCAGGCCGATCGATTTCAGCATCGCCCTTGTCTGCATTGTCCTTGACATCTGCGAAAGGTAGCCCGGAAAATTGTATTTGGTGAACTTGTGGTAGGTCTTTTCCTTTGCAACCGAAACCCCGAAGGTCGAAAGGTCTATAGCATATTTGAGAAGCTTCCAGTTCGAGAACCTGATCCTTCCGAAGAAGATATCCCCCTTTGACAAAGCATCATATGCCCTTGCGACATCAGGAGGTTCATCATATTCGTATGGGATATTTTCATCAATCCACAGCTTTACAAGTTCATAATCGATGTCCCCGGTTACAGACTTGACTTCATCATAGGTTCTGGACTTGAATATCGTGCGGACGATGTTGAAAATGTCTTTCGTCCTGTTTCTTGATCCCGGGTGGAGCGACTGCAGGTCGTTTAATGCGGATCTCAGGTCGCCTTCTGCATTTTCGGCAATCTGTTCCATCAAATCGTCAGGCAGATTGAGACCTTCCTCCTTCGCGACCATCTTTATGTGGTTCCTGATCGTCACCTTGTTGATCTTCTTGAGGTCGATCTTCTCGCACTCAGTCCTGATCGGTGCGAACTTCTTGTCCCATATGTCCGTAGCTGTCACTATAACAGGATGGGGCGAATTGATCAGGATGCTCTTGATTGCGCCTGCACCCCCGTAATCAGCCCTTCCGGCGAGAATGTCCGCATCATCGATCAGTATGATCTTTCCCCTTCCGAAGAGCGATCCGGCAAGGCCCGCTCCTCCGAGTATCCTTGCCACCCTTTTCTTGTCCCGGAGCTCGCTTGCATTCATCTCTATCAGGTCGAAATCGAACTCTTCCTTTATTGCATAGGGTATCGTTGTCTTCCCGATTCCTGGCGGACCGTTCAATAAGAGTGGCTTTCTTTTCTTCCCGTTCAGAAACTGGAGGATCCACTGGCGGATGTAATCTAGCTTATCCTTGTTTCCCAGGATATCCCCGAGTTTCCTCGGCCTGTACTTGTCAGTATAAAGCATAATCATCCCCCCAGAACTGCTCGACTACCAGTTCGGGCTTGTCGGTGACAACAATAGGTTCCTCTTTATTTAAAATCCAGTTGTATTTGTTCCAGCGGAACCGCTCGTCCATGTAGACAATGGCGACCCGGTCTTCCTCCTTCCTCCTGCCGCGGCCGGCTGCCTGGAGCGCCTTGATGGTTCCCGGGAAGATATATCCGTAATCCCACCCCCTTCCGAATTTTTCCTCGTAATAATCAATCAGCGCCCTTGTCTCCACATCCATTTCCTCCAGGGCCACCCCCACTATTATGGTGGTCTTTATCTCGCCCTTGGAAAAATCCACGCCTTCCGAAAGGGATCCTCCCTGCACTCCGCAGAGCACTCCGCCCTTCGAAAACTTAGCTATCATCTGCCTGATATCCGCAGGTTTCATCCCGGGCTCTTGGCGGTGAACCTGGGAAGAGATATGGGGGATGACCGAATCCATGACACCGTATGATGGAAAGAAAAGCGCTACTCCGCCAGGAGTCTTTCCTATGATGCTGTCAATTGATTTTCCCATTGCCATGAATGATTCTCTGTTCCTTTTCGTGAACTTGGTCGTATGGTTGTCAGTTATTATGTTTACTACATTTTCAGGATTGAACGGGGAGGAGTACTCCTTCATCTTCGTCCTTTCCTTATCGAGGCCGAGAATGTCCCGGTGCATCTCGAGCGGCAGAAGCGTTCCGCTCATGAGTATAGATGAATGGCACTGGTTTAGCACACGCGTTGCAGGAGCGGGATCAAGGAGCCTTTTCGAAAGAAAGAAGTCATCGCCCTTTTTCTTCAGGATTCTCACGCACTCGTAGTGGTCGTTCTTCCATTCAGCCATGAATTTGGCAAGGGAAAGGCAGGCGCTCTTCTTGTTCGTTTTTTCTACGTACTGCAGTCCTGCATCACCGAGCCTTTCTATCGCCTCGTCCATGGTGATGCCGAATTTCTGGATGAAGAAGTCGAATTCAAATGCAGCTATTGTCATTTCGCTGCGGTCATCAAGAAGCTCTTTTGCCCATTTCAGGAATTCCTGCTCAAGCGGGCCGGCATCTAGGGATATGTACTGCATTTCCTTGTGGACGCGAAGGAAAGTAAGGTTGCTGATGCTTCTTGAAAGCGAGCTCCGCACGCGCTGTGCAAGGTTGTGTGCCTCATCTATAATGATGATAGAATCATCTATCCGTTTCTTGATCTTCATCAGGAAGATATCCCTTACCGAGGGCATCATCAGGTGATGGTAGTCAGCGATGACAACATTGGAGCATTCTGCAAGCTTTATCAGCCATTCATAGGGACAGCAGGAGGCCTTTTTTCCCAGGCTTATCAGTTCATCGTGCGTTTTGCCTGATCCGAAACTGTTCAGCAGGACCTTGAAGTTCCTGTTCGCAACCGCTTCCTGCATCCTGCTGTGTCCCTTGGAGTTGGAGTAGTAGATGCACTGCTGGTTCCTTATCTTCTTGCTGCACGATGTATGGAAGCTGTCTCCGTCGAGTTTTGAAAGTGCAGGTTCTATGCAGCAATGGGATCTTCCAACGATATCAACGGATCGCAGCGGAAGGCCGTGCTTTTTTGCTATCCCGTTAGCAACTTCCATCGCTATCCTGTGCTGGGATATCTTGGGGGTAAGGAAGAATACGTTCAGGTTGTTTTCTGCTGCTGCCGTTATTGCCGCTGACAATGCAGCATCGGTTTTTCCAAGGCCGGTAGGTGCCTGTGCCATGAAGTTCTCGCCCTTGCATATGGCATCATAGATATCATCCATCAGTTCCTTCTGGGAGGGCCTGATGCGTTCATGCCTGAAAAAAACCATCAGTTCATTATTGCAAGGATATTTATTACAAGGTTTCCAATGATGATCATGAAGTTCCTCTACAATGCGCCCGGAATCCTTCTGAAGGACGCCTTGGTCGTTGGCGATACTCATTTCGGCATGGAGGCAAAATTGCGCCAGAAGGGGATATTCGATGACCAGTTCAGCTTAAGGCTCTGCCAGAAACTCGAGGGGCTGATCAGGACCCACAAGGCGAAGAAACTCATATTCCTTGGGGACGTCAAGGAGGACATAACCTACATCGACAATAAAACAAGGGAGGTCCTAAACAGGCTCGTTGACCTTGTGGAAGTCAGAGTTGTAAAGGGAAACCATGATGGGGGGATAGAGGAAATGCTCGGCATCGAAGTATATCCTGAAGGTTTGGTATTTGAAAACCTCGGGCTGATGCACGGCCATGCATGGCCGAAAGAGGAACTCATGGCTGCAGACTACCTCGTGATGGGCCACCAGCACCCCATGCTAAGCCTGACCGACCGCTTCGGAAAAAAGCACTCTCAACCGGTCTGGGTATTTGCTGATTCGGAGCCTGATGAGATAAAAAAACATTACGCAGAATTCAATGAAAAGATCAAATTGATTTTAATGCCCGCATTCAATCCGCTCGTAGGATTTCCAATAAATATTGAGAGAAAAAACCAGTTTGGACCAACACTTAACAACAAGCTATTTAAACTTAAAGATGCATTACTTTATGGTTTGGATGGAACTTGCTTAGGTTCCCTAAACGAAACGACAAAAGCTGATGCACATGGGAAAAAAAAGGCGAGGACGTGACAGATCGGTAACTTGTGCTAATTGCGGAAGAACCGTTCCGCGTGAAAAAGCAGTTGAAGATAATAGAAGAACTCATTTTTCTACTGATCTTAAAGGGGATGATAACGTAACATTCACAGGTTTTAGAACAGTGTATTACTGCATTAGCTGTGGTAAGCATTCCCGAATCTTTGAGAAGAAAAAACAGCAGGCTCGAAGAAAGAAAGAGAGGGACATGTATGGATGAGTTATCCTTTGAAGGGAAGAAGTATATTGCACTTAAAGGAGAAATCGGAAACCTGCCATTAATTGTTGTGAAAGCCAAAAACGGTTACATTGCATGTAGCTACATTGACAAGGAGACTGCGGAAAAAGTAGGCGACGTTGCAGCTTTTGTCTCTGGAGTAAAATGCTTTGAAGACCTGAAGAAAGCCAAGATAAGGTTCGCAACCACCTGGGCTGAAGATCTTGGCATCCGTGAAGGAATGAGCGTCAAGAAGGCTCTTGAGATCATGGATATGACTTTAGAATGAACACCACAAAAAGAGGCAGCACGAATACGATCGAGCAAAGGCTGTTGGGATTATTCTGGTAATAGTATTCCGGGGCAATGCTTGCCAGCTTTTCTACATGGGTGTAGCACTGTTCCCTTGTAACTTCATCCCCTGCAAGACCAAGCTGCTGTGACAGCCCGACTTTCTTCTGGATCGGAGCGCAAAGGTCCGGATTCCTGAGTATTTTTGCAATGTCATAGTAGCAGGTGTTGTGCATCAGTTCGGCCCTTCGCTTGAGGTCATCGTCCTCTCCGCGCTCGACATTGGCATAATTATTGTAGATGCTGCTGCATATCGATGCCGCTTCTCCTTCCGAACCTAGATAGGCTGCGGAAATCGCGGCAGTATGGAGGCACTGCATCTGCTCTGCAGCACGCCGTGATTCGTAGCACTCATCAGGATGCTTAAGTCCAAGCGCCCCGACTGAAAGAAAAACTAGTAAAAGAAAGATTAGAATTCTCATTTTCTCAATACTTTTTCAGCATATGGCTTGAGAAGTTTTTTGGCCTTGTTCAATGCAAGCTTGATCTCCTTTTCATTCTTTGCTCCTGCACAGATGACCTTCCCGTTCTTGAAAAGAAGCAACGACGCCTTTGGTTCCTTGAACTTGAGGATTGCGCCTGGGAACTGCTCGGGCTCGTACTCTACATCGACAAGCTTATACGCTATCTTGTAAAGGTCAAGCTCCATATGCAGGTTTGCTGAAGCGACAATGTTCGTGATGTCGATCTTCGGCTTCTTTGTCTTCGTGATCCTTTTTGCATAGGGGGTGAGCATCTTGATCGTCTTTGCGATCGTTTTCTCGATCATCTCCCTTTTCTTGCATCCAACGCAGACTACTTTCCCGTTCTTGAAAAGAAGCAATGATGCCTTCGGTTCCTTGAACTTCAGGATCGCTCCGGGAAACTGCTCCGGTTCATATTCAATTTCCGGAATCTTGTTTGCAAGCGCATAAAGATCAAGTTCCAGTCCGAGAGATGCCGAAGCTACCATATTCGTAATAACAAAGTCAGGCTCTTTTGCCAATTAAATCACCCTTTATAAAGGCCTTATTCGATTTATAAAGGGAGGGTTGTATTTAAAAACACTTACTCCCAACAATTTTTCACGAATTATACTTGTGATTACAATGGTACAACGTTCAAGAGGTACATCAAGTGCAAGGACGCGCAAACTGCGCGGGAAGGGAAAGGTCAGCGTAGCAAAGTCCGTAAGGACATTCAACGTCGGAGACAAGGTAATAATTACTCCAAAGGCGATCCGGGCTGGTATGCCCCACCTGAGATATGCAAACAGGCATGGGATAATAAAGGAAAAGAGGGGCAGGAGCTACCTGGTCGAAGTAGGGGACATGAAGGCGACAAAAACGCTTGTAGTCGGACCTGTCCACCTGGAACTGGCCTGAGGGGATAATCATGGAAATCAAATCATCAAAAAGCGTAAGTGTCTCAGAGGCAAAGGAAATCCTTGAAAAGAGGGAGAAAGACGGGGAGCTCGGATACGAGCAGGCCCAGGCACTCGAGCATGCGCAGAAGTATGCAAACGAGAATGCAAAAAAACAGATTGACGCCCTGAAAAAACACGAGAAGATCTCCGATGATCTCGCGATCAAGATTGTGGATCTCTCCCCAAACGATCCATCAACTATTAAAGCTGTTGCAGCTAAAGATAAGGTAGAACTGACAGACGAAGAGGCTTCAGAAATTTTGAAAGACCTCTCATAAGGTTGGGGGATAACTATGGAAGATTACGCTTGGGTCATAGAGTACATGCCAGCAGGCCACTCTGACGCAATCAGAAGGGAGCCTGCAGTGCAGCTAGTTGGTGAGAAGTTCTTTACATTGCTTGAAGCGACAATCAACCCTAATGCCAGCATCGTCCTTGGACAGAAAGTTTACGTCGGAAAGGAAGGACGGGATGAGATATCGCACATAAAGGGCAGGCTTAAGTTCGAACAGCTCACAAACGGGGCAAGGGAATTCCTTCCGGCACTGCTCAAGAAGGTAATCAAGGAGAAGGAGGAACACTTCATCAATTTCATCAACAAGGCCAGGCCGATATCCATCAGGGTCCACACGCTGGACCTGATTCCGGGAATCGGAAAGAAGACGATGGAAACCCTACTCCATGAAAGGGAGGAGAGGCCGTTTGAAAGCTTCGAGGACCTCCATAAGAGGGTCCCGACACTTGCTGATCCGGTTGGCATTTTCGTCCACAGGATAATGAGCGAGATCGAAGGAAAGGAGAAATACTACTTGTTTACGAAGCCAATGGTCACAAGGCGCTACTGATTTCTTTCAAAGCGTCTGCTAAATCCTTGGGACTCTGGAACCTTTTTTCCGGATCTTTTTCTATTGCTTTCATTACAACAGAATCAAGGATTGGAGGGACAGGAAAATCCACTCTTTGGGCAAGGGGGACCGGTGGAATGCCGTTTTTTAGGTATCTTACGAGATCCTTCGGCTTGCCATCAACTGCAGGTTTTCTCGTCAGGCTAAAGTAAAGACTCATTCCAAGCGAATAGACGTCTGATCTTGGATCATCGACTACGCGGGCAAACTGCTCCGGAGCCATGAATGCCAGGGTGCCCATCCTCTTGTTTTCGAATTCCCCGATAGGATCCAGCTTCGCCAATGCGAAATCAACAAATTTTATCCCTTCCATCGTGACAAATATGTTCTTTGGTTTCAGATCGCGGTGAAGAAGGCCTTTGGCATGGAGGGAGGAGAGGGATTCTGCTGCTGCAATGTATAATGATACTGCCTCGCGAACGTCTGGCCTTAAGCAGTGAAGGCAGTTTCGGCCCAGGTATTCAAGAAGTATGAAAGGTTCGTTCTTGTCTGCCCCATGAACCTTCACAACAGCTTTGTCGGCTCCATGCAGCTTCACGAAATCTGGGTCCCGAAGTTTTTCCAGAACAGCGATCTCCCTTTGGATGAGCGCGGCGGCGTGCTTCATGTCGGCCCTTGGAACTTTCATTGCGAAGAGTTCTTCCGTTTCCCGTTCGCGGACTATATAAACAGTGCTGCAGCCCCCTTTGATACTTGTGAGGGGAATGAAATTATCGACCATAGGGGATCTGTCTGTACGTGTAACTCTTGGATTCGAACTCCTCACACTCGGGATCACGCTTGAATTCATTGTCAATTTAATCACTCTGGAGTAACTTCTGACACAATTAGGGAGATGGACAAATAAATACTTTTTGGTTATGGAAAAGAGATAAGAAATAAAATAAAAGTTACAATTTATCCACAAGATTTTCGATCGCCCTCTTTGTATTTTCTAAGTATTCCTGCTTTACTTGGACCCTGTGTTTTCCTATTGATTGTTTACCCACCTTCAATTTTGAAAATGGAAGCCCTTTTGCAAAAGCCACAACACCAGTAGTTTGAAAATCCCTAATATCAATGAAGCCATCACGACTTGATTTGAATGAGAATATATCAGGATATTTCATCATCAGATCATCAATATCGCTTTGAATTGCATACAGTACAGCGGCATATGCTGATGCGGGCCCCATGTATTGTGTTAAACGATTTTTAGCGATTAAGTGAACTTTAGGAAGTTTGCGATTTGCCTCTTTTAATTTCGTCGCAAAGGCGTAGGCAGCATAGATATCAGAAGGAAGTTTCAAACCATAGATTAATGAAAATGCATTCTGAATTGCTCTCCTGGATGAATCATCAGCCATAACAGGTAATACTATTCTATCTACTGTTGCTAATGCAATTTGTGTATACATTGAAAAACTTGGATTACAATCAAAGAACACAGTATCGTACTCCTCGTGGACTTGATCAAGGAAATCTCTCAGCCAATCGATTATAGCGATCCAAGCATTAGTACCTGGAATAGATTGATTTGCAAGTGTATTAACGGCATTCGATTGTAACTCAAGTAATGGGTCGCCACATACTAAGTCAATGTTGGAAGCAATATTCTCATTAAAATGATAGGGTCTAGTGATAAAATCACGGGCATTAAATAAAGGGGGAGAATATGGAGAGGGAAGTCGAAGTTGAAAATATCCACCCAAACTACATCTTGGCACTTGGCCATGGCGGGCGAGTAATTTTTCGCTTCCTTTGTGGTGCAACCCACCCAACATCAATTCAGACAGATTTGCCTGTGGACAAATATCGATAACGAGTATCTTCTTATTTGGATTCTTTTCAGCATATCTGACGATTGATTGAAATGCAAGACTAGTCTTCCCTGTTCCACCTTTATTATTCCAAAATGCATATATAATGTCCAATATATTCACCTTAAAGTCGTTTTTAGACGCTTTCATGTCCAATATAGACATGATAAAGGAATATATGGCCAAAAATTTTTAAATAGCATGGATTTCGGAACTGCAGAAAGATACTGAAAAGAAGTTCAATGGGCCCGCCCAGGATCGAACTGGGGATCTTTCGCGTGTAAGGCGAACGTCTTAACCACTCGACTACGGGCCCGAAAAAATAGAGTAGAAAAAAAAATTAGACATTGAAGTACTTCTGGAGTTCCATTCCTGTAACTCCGCGAAGGGATTCCTTGTGCTGCCTCAGCTTGATGTCAAGATAGTCACCGAGAAGTTCTGCAGGCACAACGCCCTTGAGGAACTTTGTGTCTGATTCAAGCGCTGAAATGGCATCGTAGAGGCTTCCTGGAAGTTCTATTTCCTTCCTCTTCTTGCTGCCCTCGCCTGTTGCCTCTCCTGGATCGATCTTGTTCTTGATACCATCAAGTCCTGCTGCGCATACCACTGCGTTTGCAAGGTACGGATTTGCTGCAGGATCTGCGCCCCTGTATGTTATGCGTTTCGCTTCCTTGATGTTCTTCTTGGTGTTCGGAACATGGACAAGAGCTTTCGGGTCGCTGAACGACCATCCTACTTCCATCTCGTTAATTGCAAGCCTCTTGTAGGAATTTGGAGTCGGTGCTGTGAATAGCGAAATTGCTGGCGCATGTTCGAGAAGTCCTCCGATGAAGTACCTTGCGGAATCGCTCAACTGGCCGTCGTCCTTGGCATCATAGAAGATGTTGTTCTCGCTGGTCTTCCAGAGGGATACGGAAATGTTGTATGCGTTTCCTTTCTCGCCCTCGATCGGGTAAGGCATGAATGTTGCGGATGCATTGACTGCTGTCGCAAGATTCTTTGTTATGTACTTGAGGGTGTTTACTGCATCTGCTGATGATTTCAATGTCCTTGGCGACAGTTCGAAGTTCTGCTGTGCAGTCGGTGCCTTTCCGTGCTTGTGCGAATCGCAGAGCATTCCGAAGGAATCCTCCATGGTCTCGCAGATCTGGGTCCTGGCAGAGTACATCGAATCGATCGGTGTTGCAGCATATGCTCCTGAGCCGGTTATCGACATCGGTGACGGTCCCCACCTTGCTTCCCTTGAATCCATGAGTACCCCGACACCCCTTGGCCTCTGGGTCTTGTCAGCAGTCACGCTGTCAAGCAGATAGCATTCAACTTCTGATCCGACAAGTGTGTTCTTGATACCTGCTGCATTGAGGTTTGTCTCCATCCTTTCTGCAACATACCTCGGATCCTTTAGGAATCTCTCCTTCTTGATTGCGACGGTGACATCGCAGATAAGCCTTACTGTTGCAGGTTCCCATGGAAGCCTGGCAAGTGTATCCGGATCCGGAAGAAGGACAAGGTCTCCCTGGTCGCTCTTACCGAAAACCTCGGACAGTTCTGCTGCATAAATACCATTACCGAAACTTGCCTCTTCAAGTTTCCTGTTTGAGATGCTGACCCTGTGCATTACTCCTTTGACATCGAAGAATTGTAAGTCAATCCACCTAATTTCGTTTGTTGCGACATATTTCATTACGTCATCTATAGCTGACAAATCATCACCTGATAAAATTGATATATATAGATATAAATACGTTTCGAAGACAGTTTTAAACCTATGTTTGGAACCTCCGGGATCAGGGGGGTCTACGGTAAGGACATCACAGAAGAACTCGCGCTGAAGATCGGTAATGCCTTTGGCGAAGGGGAATTGTATGTCGGAAGAGACCTTCGGGAGAGTGGGACATGCCTCAAAAACGCGATAACAGCGGGCGCGATGTCGAACGGATGCGACGTGACCGACCTTGGAATAGTTCCGACGCCCACGGTCGCATTTGCCCGAAAAAGGGGGATAATGATAACTGCATCCCATAATCCTGCAGAATACAACGGCCTCAAATTGATGGAGGACGGAAAGGAAATCGGAAAGGAGCTGCAGGATAAGATCGTCCGGATGATCGCAAAGGAGCCTGGAATTGAAAGGCCGGGCAGATACTCAAGATCGTCCGATGTCGCAAACAGGCACATGGATATGATTTGCGACTCTGTGGATGTAAGGAAAAAACCGACAATAGTAATTGACTGCAACGGCGCTGCTGCTGCAATCACGCCTTATGTACTTGGAAGGCTCGGATGCAGGGTGATATCAGTGAATTCCTCTCTCTCATGCTTCAACAGGGAATCAGAGCCAAACGAGAAGAATCTGTCTCATCTTGGAAGGATGGTAGCCGGGTTCGGCGCCGACTTCGGGATTGCGCATGACGGTGACGGGGACCGGACGGTTGTTTTCGATGACCGTGGGTTTATGCTTCCTTTCGATGTACAGCTTGCAATGATGATAGAACATGAGATGGAAAGTTCATCAAACAAAAGGATCATATCCACTGTCGAATCCTCGCTTGCAATTAGGGACACGGTAGAAAGGCTCGGAGGGGAAATCGAGATTACGCCTGTAGGAAGCACATTCATAGGCGAGAGGATGAGGGAAACCGGCGCGCTTTTTGGCGGAGAACCCTGCGGCGAATACATCTACGGGAAAGGGGTGCATGTTCCGGACGGTCCCATGGCGGCGGCTAAGTTCGTCGAGATCTTTGAAAAGGGGAAATTCTCGGAATTGCGTAAAAATTATTCGCACGGGCATATGGTTCGGGAAAAGTTCCGGTCAAATGACAAGGATTCCGCAATGGAAAAGATAAGGAAGGAAATATCCATCGGCGGGAGGATCAGGGATGATGATGGCATCCGGATCGACGAGGATGACGGCTGGCTGCTTATCAGGAAATCCGGTACCGAGCCGGTAATAAGGCTCACAATGGAATACCAAAGCAAGGAAAAGATGGAAAAAAGGAAAGCGGAACTGACTGGTCTGATTAAGAGATTCATTTCCTGATATCTTTCAGGGTCCTGACTGCAAGATCGGCTTTATCAAAAGGAACGAACAGGTGATCATGGTGATAAGCCGAGAAAGCATTCACACTGATGTTTTCATCTGCAAGAGCTTTGGCTATTTTGGCAAGGAAGCCCACTGCAAGAAGGTCCGAATTCACATTAAGCGTGATCATGGCAAACGGGCCGATTATCTCCTTGGGAGACATTCCTTCGATTTCAGCTTTGAGGACCTCCAGAAATACGATGCTCAGTCCTTCATCCTCCCTAAACACATCCTGGATAAGATGGACATACGGAAGAAGGGCCCCCAGCTGATCCTGATTCAGGGTTGCAAAGTAATATTTCTCTTCCTGGACCGATGGATCCATGGATTCTATCAGCTTGTCCAAATCTGTAATCGGCATATTACCAGCTATATCAGTAATCCCCTTGCATGCTCAATTGAATTCCTTGCGACGTCCTGCTTCCTCTTGAATTCCGGAAGTATGGAATTGGAAAACCTGATGGGAAGGAGATTGTCATAGATCTCCTCCATCTTTGAGAAGTAGAACTCGGCCTTTTTCTTGTCGCCTGCACGGAGGCATTCGAACAACTGTCTCTTAAGCTCACCGGTTGCATCCAGGAGGCCGTTCAGGTAGGATACATCAGACACGTTGAGATCGGACTTTTCAGGGATGTTCCCGTCGACTATTATCGATAGGACGATCCTTGCCTCTGCATATTCCTGCATTATATGGTTTATCTGGGCGGGAAACTTTTCTGAGAATGAGGAAAGCCTTGATATTCCTGCTTCCGCATCCTTGAGATGCTTCTTTGCTGCTTCAAGGTCTCCGGAATGCATGGCCTTTATGGAATTGGAGCAGTTTCGCACGATCGTGCGGCCTTCCATGAGCACTGCATCCATCTGTTTTTCCTTTTCCGATAGCTCGTTTTGAATAGATTCGATTTCCATGGTATTACCTCTCAATCAAGATTAAAAACATAGTCGCTCTCAACCTATTCATGATAGTCGTTTTATCAGTTGGCGGAAGCACAGTGAATGGATCCGGGGAGCCGGATGTCGAGTATCTCAGGAAGTTCGTTAATGTACTGAAAAAATCATCCAACAGGTTCGGAATCCTGACCGGCGGGGGGAAGATCGCGCGGATCTATGCCAATGCAGCAAGGAAGCTTGGCGCATCTGAATACGATGCAGAC
>JBNLBN010000022.1:0-23639 GCA_050303335.1 Candidatus Micrarchaeia archaeon | reverse complement strand
GATACGGATGGAATTTTTTCATGCAATTTTTTCCTATGCCAAAGATTATAAAAAGGAAGATCAAGGTTTATTCCATGCTGACAATCTACACTGACGGAGCATCTCTGGGGAACCCGGGCCCGATGGGTATCGGTGTCGTAATCTACAAGGGAGAGATGAGGATCGAGGAACTAAGCGAATTCCTTGGAAACGGCACGAACAACATCGCAGAGTACACTGCGATTATCCGTGGACTGGAAACCGCGCACAGGATGGGCGAGCGGGACATCCATGTCAAGAGCGACAGTGAGCTGGTAATCAGGCAGCTGAAGGGAGAATACAGGGTCAAGGATGTGAATCTGAAATCGCTCAAATCAAGGATCGACTCGCTATGCAATCATCTGAAATGCCACTTTGAACATATACCGAGGGAAAAGAACAAGGAGGCTGATGCACTCTCGAAGGAGGCTGCAAGGCGCGGAAGAACGAACAGTACGTTTTTGTGATGTAAATGATTGAGGACCTGACACTTGCAAACCAGATGACGTTTGAACTCTCGAAGAAAAAGCCGGTCCATGGATGGTTCTGGTACAAGGAGGGATACGCTCCTGAAATCGTTGAGAGGGCAATAAGCGAGGATACCGGAAACATACTTGATCCATTCTGCGGGGTAGGCACCACCCTGGTTTGCGCAAAGGAAAAAAGGATCGATTCTATTGGTGTTGATGCGTCGCCACTTGCTGTCTTTGCATCAAGAGTGAAGACTGACGATTATTCAAAGAAGGACTGCGAGGATGCCCTCTCTTTCCTTCGCAAGGATACAAAAGGGGAATTCCGGTGGGAGTTCGAGCTTTTCGATCCGAGGGCCGCATTCCCCAAGAGAAACCTGAACCAGATAACCGGACTCAGGATGGCCATCGAGAAGGAGGAGCCGAAGGTCAGGAACCTGCTTTTGCTTGGCCTGATCTCGATTCTTCCGCAGGCAGGACTGGTTGTAAAGGACGGTGGGGTGCTGAAGATAAAAAAGGACAAGAAGGCGCTTCCGGCAAAAGAGATATTCAAGAGAAAGATAAAGAGGATGGTGAAGGACATCGAAAATGCGCCGACAGGGCATTGCCCGGAGGTATATCTTGGCGATGCACGGGCAATGGATGTTCCGGGGAATTCCGTTGATCTCATAGTCACGAGCCCGCCCTACCTGAACAACATCGACTATTCGAAGGTATACGGACTCGAATTGTCGCTTCTTGAAATGAGCAAAGCGCGGGCCGAGGAGGTCAGGATGAGGGCCATCCGTTCGTTCATAGGAAAGGACATGAAAGTAGGGGAGGTTCCAATCGAGGTCCGCGATGCTGCATCGAGGATTCCTATTATCGGGACATATTTCAGGGACATGGAAGAGGCGATAAAGGAGATGTACCGCACGCTCAAAGACGGCAGGGAAGCGCATATCATTGTTTCCAATTCCGTGATACACTCCACCCACGTACTCGTTGACGAGATATTCTGCGATATCGGAGAAAGGATCGGATTCAGGGAATCAGACATAATCGTCGGGGCAAAAAGGGTTGCCGATGTCAGGCCCCAGAAGATAGAAACAAGGGAGAGCATCGTGATTCTGAGAAAATAACACATTATACAAATAATAACAACATTTAAAAGCATCACTCCACAATAACTGATTAACGATTAGGGTGGGAAATATGAAAAGAAAATTAGCAGCAACAGCACTTTCCAGGAAAGTGGGGACGGCCTTGGCTGCAGCATCAATTATGTTTGCTGGAAAATCAATGGCCCAGGACAGGAAGATCACATTCGGTGAAGACGCTCCGAAAGAAGAAGCGATGCCTGCTGAACCTGAAAAGGTAGAGATAAACGGGCAGGAAGTAGAAGTGGACATGATCATCACAGGCGGCGAAGAGGAAAAGCCGAAGGCTGCTCCTAAACCGAAAGAGCAGGTTAAAGAGACTGCGGAAGAAACTGAAGCTCCCGCAGAGGAGACAACTGATGCTCCTGAGGAAAAATCATACAGAGGGCAGGTATTCATCCTGAACGAAAGGAGGGAGATCTACGGCCTTGGAAGAATCCATCCGCTTGGTGGAATAGAAGGTACCAGGAAACAGTATCCTGAACTGGGCGGGAACGAGCAGCAGCTTGTTTTGAACAACAACGCTGTTAGGACATGGAGCGCAGGAGTATCTGTGACAATAGAGGTTCCGGACAATGCTGAGGCATTCGGAAAATATAAGACGAGGAACGGCGGGAGGGTATATGACCCGAAATTCCTGGGCGTAGGATTGGCGGCTGAATACAGCAGGTTCAACGCATACGGATATTCCGGAAACAGCACTTACAAGTTCACGAACAACAATCTTGTTACCGTAACGCCATCTGCCACGATGGGATTCTCATTGAATATGCCATCTACTTTGACGGTTTACGGATCAGTGGGATTCGAGAACGTCAACAACAATGACAATGGATTCGCGAATGACAGCAGATTCGAGGCATATATGAATGGCGTCGGAGTGCAGCTCAACCTTGAGAGGTTCGCAGGATCGACTCCTGTTTTCATGATGAGCAGGGCAGGTATCGCCAACACGGGAACAACCGCAAAGAACTGGCTTGGATATGCAACGGGAAGATTCAACCTTGCCAATGGAACATCCAGGGTGGATGTTGATCTTACACCGCATGTACAGTACCTTTCCGATGAGGCAAGGGCAGGAGGAACTTTGGAAGTCCCGATGCTGTTTGAAACCACACCGACATCGAGTTTCGGCGTGAAGCCTTCTTTCAGGGGAGAAAGCAATTTCATGGCAGGTTCATTCCTTGGTGAAGGAGGGCTTGAACTGAGCTACCTTCCAATAGAGCATGCGAGGATCTCGGTAAATGGCGGCGTTGTATTCGAGTCGAATGCCCAGAGGCTCTCAATTCCGGTGACTCCGTTTGCAGGATTGACCCTTGACTTCAAAAACTAGTCTTTTTATTTTCCACTTTTTATTTTCTTGTCTATGCTAATTGGTATCGTTGGAAAACCCTCAGTTGGAAAATCTACATTTTTCATGGCAGCAACCTCCGCAGTGGTCGAGAGGTCGGAGCGCCCGTTCACTACAATCAAGCCTAACAGGGCTGTTGGATATGTCGAAGTGGAATGCGTTGACAGGGAGTTCGGGAAGCAGTGCAATCCGAGAACAGGATACTGCAGGGACGGAAGGAGATTCGTGCCTGTTGAACTTCTTGATGTTGCCGGTCTTGTGCCAGGAGCGCATGAAGGAAAGGGGCTTGGAAACAAGTTCCTTGACGACCTGCGGCAGGCCGATGTTCTTGTCCATGTTGTTGATGCAAGCGGATCTACGAACGAGAACGGGGAGAAAGTCCCTTCTGGTTCATACGATCCCTGCAACGACGTGAAATTCCTCGAGGATGAGCTGGATTACTGGATTGCAGGGATACTTGAGCGCAACTGGGTGAAGCTTACGCGCGAGGCCAGGCTCAAGAAGAACGAGGATGTCGTGGGCGAGCAGTTTTCCGGGCTCGGGGTATCGAAGGATGTCGTTGCGAGGATTTTGAAGAAAATGGGCCTTGAGGAGAAAAAACTTGAGGAATGGAGCGAGGAGGAAAAGAAGAACCTCGGGAAAAAGATAAGGGAACTGGGCAAGCCGATAATAATTGCAGCAAACAAGGTGGACCTTTCATCAGGTTTTGAGAATTACAAGAGGATCAAGGAGAAATTCCCGGAGTACCTTGTCGTTCCGTGTTCCTGCGAAGCAGAAATCACTCTCAAGAACGCTTCAAAAAACAAGTTCATTGAATACATGCCGGGAGATCCAGATTTCAAAATAACAGGAGACCTGAATGAGGCCCAGAAGCAGGCGATGGAGATACTGAAGAAAGTGATGCAGAGATATGATGGTACCGGCGTCCAGAAATGCCTTAATGCGGCAGTATTCGATTTCCTCCATTACATGGCCATTTTCCCCGGAGGGGTGAACAAGTTGGAAGATTCTGAAGGGAGAGTATTGCCTGACTGCTTCCTTCTTCCGCCAAACACTACTGCACTCGATTTCGCATTTTCATTACACAGCGACATAGGAAAAGGATTCATCAAGGCGATCGATGTGAAGACGAAAAAGGCGATGGGAAAGGAGCATGTATTGAAGCACAGGGATGTTATAGAGATCGTTTTCAAGAAGTGATCAATAGACCCTTACATCAGCCCATTTCTCAGCGTAGGTGTAGCCTCCAGCAACTTCGACTACGAAGATCCTGTATTTCTCTCCTGTTGGAGACACCCAGGTTGAAGACTGGCCTGCACAGATTACGCGCTTGTCTATTACCGAATCACCTTTCCTGATGCTGAGGGCCGCGCATTCTGGCTGGACGACATCATCAAGGAATATCTGGAATTCTCCCATGTATGCAACCGGAGGATGCGGAATTATCTCTATCCTGAAAAAAGGATCGAATTCGCATACATATCCTTCGCAATTGACAGCAACCTGGATCAGAAGCAGAAGAATTGCCAACATGAACGAATTATGACCGAACATCATTTTAGGATTAACTGATAGAAAAAAACATGATAATCGTCCTTACAACATACCCGGATCTGAAAACTGCAAAGAAATTTGCAAGGAAGCTGGTGGAAGAGGAGCTTGCAGCATGCATAAATGTCATAAAGATCGAGCAGTCTGTTTACAGGTGGAAAGGAAAGATAAAGGAAGGAGACGAGTACCAGCTCGTGATCAAGACAACCCAGAAGGCCTACAAGCAGGTCGAACACATGATCAAGGACAACCATCCATATGAGCTGTGCGAGATTATCTGGTTTGAAGTAAATGGGGAGAGGAATTATGAGCGCTGGATAGAATCAGATACGCTGACCAAGCTCTTGAGGGTCCCGCTTGATTTGAGGGCCTTCAAGCGCAAGGCTGAAAGCGCCAAGAAACCCAAGACCTTGTCCTGATAATCCCTGGAGCAGCGGATAACGCCCTGCCTGCCATCGAACTTGACCAGCTTTATCGCTGCAAAAGAGAGCCCGTATTCGCCGAAGAATTTCAGTGATTCCTCGCGGAGCGCCCTTTTCAGCTCATCTTCATCACTAATTCCTGAGAGATTCTCGAACAGGATGTAGCGCCTTTTGAGTGCCCTTGCTTTTGTCATCAAAAAAAGAGTCTCTAAAACGTTTTTAAAAGAACTCTATCAAAGTAAGATCATGGAAAAGGTACTAATTTTATCAGGATCAAAGAGCGATTCTGAAATAATAGCCAAGGCGGAATCCGTTCTGAAGGATTTCGGAATCGAGTATGTTTACGAGGTTGCATCTGCACACAGGAACCCCGACAAGGTGGAAAAGCTTGTAAGGGAAAGCCCTGCTGAAGTGATCATAGCTGCAGCCGGCCTCAGCGCCGCACTCCCGGGAGTAGTCGCTGCAAGGACTGCAAAGCCTGTTATAGGGCTTCCGATCAATGCGGCTCTCGACGGGCTTGACTCGCTTCTCTCGATTGCGCAGATGCCCCCTAACGTGCCTGTTGCATGCGTTGGGATCAACAACGGGAAGAACGCAGCCGTGCTCGCGGTCCAGATACTAGCGCTCAAGGATCCGGAACTGGCAAAAAAGCTTGCAGTTTTCAAGGAGAAGCTGAAAGAATGAAGAAGCCAGAGTTGCATTTTACCCCGCTCCTTAAGAAATTGAAGAGGGGCGGGCCCGCAGTCACGATACCCAAGGATGCTGGAATAGTGATCGCATATTCAGGACTGAACAGAAATTCAAAAGTGGTGGAGCTTGGATCCGGTTCCGGATTCATGACCATCCAGATGGCGTCCATAGCCGACCACGTAGTGACCTACGAAAGGAAGAAGGAATTCCAGGACCTTGCAAAAACCAATGTGGAGAAGGCCGGGCTCACCAATGTCGAATTCAAGCTGAGGGACGTCCTTGAAGGGATTGACGAGCAGGATGAAACATACGATCTTGTCTACTGTGACATTCCGGAGCCTGAGAAGGCAGCACTGATGGCGCACAAGGCCCTGAAGAAGGGCGGCATGCTCGCTTCTCATTGTTTGCAGGCAGAACAGGCAAAGGCATTGCACCTGGAAGCCGAGAAGCATTTTTCTGAAGTGTTCACGACAGATGTGGCAGTCAGGGAATACGAAGTCAGGGAATTCGGCTTCAGGCCGCAGAATTTCGGGCTGATATATACTGCGTTCATGGTTTTTGCTAGGAAATAAAAAAGTTTTCGTCCTAGTGTAGAAGAGTTGATAATATGGCAGAAGTAGAAGTGAAGAATGACGGAAAGACTGTCGAGGTCGCCGATGGATCATTGTTGGCAGAACTTGACGGAAAGACATCAATCCTATTCGCATGCAAGACAGGTAGCTGCGGTTCATGCAAAGTTAAGGTATTGGAAGGAGCAGAGAACCTGGAGGCCCCGAACGAACTGGAGGAGATGGGCCTTGCGACATTCGGCTCTGATCCGAGCGAGAGGCTCATGTGCCAGTGCAAGATCAAGAGCGGAAAGATAACGGTAGAATATTGAATTTTTTAGTTAATTTTATATTTTGATAGAATGAATACCTCATGAAGTTTGTGAAAATTTAACCTAAGTTTTTAGTAGGAAATTTTCGCAGGAGTAGCGAAGTTCCTGAACGGCGTTCCGTTCATGATTCGCCACTCAGCCTGAGTCGATACTCAGGAAGTTTGATGAAACTTTAACATGGTTTCATCCAAGGAAAGTTTCTGCAGGAGTAGCGAAGCGGTCAAACGTGGCAGACTCAAGAGGCTTTTTGACTTTTGCCGTTCCAAGGCCAAAAACTTTGGAAAAAGGCATGAGGTCAACACAGTCATTTTAGTCGCGTTATTTTCCTAACCAAGCGCGGTTTGGGAAATCTGCTGGCTCAGCGCCTTCGAAGGTTCGAATCCTTCCTCCTGCAATTTTCTTCTTAGAAAGCTAGTTTTTATCTTTTAAAAATACCAGTACAAATATTGCACTCAGCATCAATATCGAGCTTATGAAAAATGCCGTATTTATTTCGTATGTATCTGCAAGAAGTCCAACAAATGGTAAAACGATAAAAAGAGCAAGCATTTGGACCATTTTATGAATAGAAAGGATAGTGGCTCTGTTTTTTGAATTAATTTCAAGGTTTATCATGTGATTAATAATCGGATTCCTTATCCCGTAGGGGACTGATGCCAATATTAATATCAGTCCCGCAGCTAGACCAAATGATAGTGTGGCCAATATCATAAAGAACGAGGATAAAATGGATGTAAATATGATGGTATTCTTATTTCCAATTTTTTCAGATACTTCATGTGAAAAATAATGGCCTATGGATGATGCTCCAAATGTTAAAGCAAACATAAATCCGAAATATTGGATATCGATTTCCTTGAATTCAAAAAAAATCGGTTTAAGCTCATGTGTAGCTTCTCCAAATGAGATGAGAATAAGATTTGCAACAATTAAAACAAGGATTTGTTTGTTTCTTGAAACTTCGATTATTGATGATTTGATGTGTTTAAGGATATCATTTTCTCCTTTCTCGTATTTTGGTTCTTTTAGGAATAGTGACAACAACAATGCTAATGACAATGGAATGAATGTCATCAATATAGTAAATGATAGAGAGATAGTAGCTAAAAATCCTCCAATAAGCGATCCTATAACTGCACCAAAGGGCCATGCTGCATGAAATGTTCCTATGATTTTTTTGTAATGTTTTTCCTTGTTTTCTTCCTTTAAACTATCGAAAATAAATGCACTAACAAGACCACTCAAAAGACTCCTTGAAAGTGCAATAAGAATTGCATAAATAGAAAACATCATAATGTCAGATCCTAAAAATAAGAATATATTTGCTATAAGTGTAGTAATATGGGCGACAATAATCGTTCTTTTCCTACCAAACAGATCCCCAAATGCACCTGTTGGTATCTCGAATAAAACATTTGCAAAAGCAGTTATTGAGAAAATTATTGCAACATCGGTTGTGGACAATACGTTTTCTTTGAGATATAGTGCTAATATTGGAAGGAAGAATAAAATTCCAGTCAGCAACTCTGCAAGGAATACCAGATGAATATTTCTATTTTTTAATTTATAACTGCTAAAAAACACATAATTGAATTAGTGGTAAGATTTAAGTTTCTTTTTAGAATGAGAAGTCCTCCTGCATGGATTGCATATCCGGAGACCAAGTGCCCCTGCAATATATAAAGTTTCTAATTTTGGGAGCGCGTTTTTATTGCTGCCTTCGGCATTAGGGCCATGTGTGGACCCGGGAGGATGGAATGCAGGAAAAGATCCAGAAGTGAAGTAGCAGAAACTGAAGGTGTGCATGTCCAGCAGGGACCGCCGATAAGGCCCCCGCAGGAGATGCCGGAGAACCTGGATGAAGCAATAGGCGGTGCAAGGGATTCTGTTGTTTCCTGCCTTGATGTTGCCGATGGCATCGAAAGACAGCTTCAGCCGGAAATGCCGGTGCATCGAATTGAGAACCCTGATCCACCAAAGATGGCAAGGATAATGAATGCGGAGGAAAGATTCTTTTCCAATGTTTGTGCACTGCCATTTTCATATCCACGCGAACAGTACCTTCAAGGTGTTGAAGCCGAATTCCAGATGCATTTTCATTCGTTGATCGGACGGGGAAGGGGAGAGCTCAAACCTGTGGGTGAGCCCCTGGTGCTGGGACACGGTATTTCAGCAGTTTTCGGATCCCCGATGAAATTGGGGAAGTACTGTTCCATTCCGGTCTACATCCAGAAAGAAGGGAAAAAAACCAAGTTTGTAATGGCCTATCAGTCCGAGTCGCAGGGAATCTGGAGAAGGTTCGTAGGAATGACTTCGACCATACATCCGAATACCCGGGGCAGGTATTATTACAAGGGACATGATGAGGATTTCCTGGCATTCGGATCGGCGATCCAGAAAAGGCTGGATGGGATACTGCATTCCGGAGAGGTGAATCATTATCCCCAGGCGAGTCTTGAAATTTTCGGCTTAAGTTCAGATCGGGAAAGAGACGGGGAATATTTGGCAGGAGCCAAAGATTATATGATAGTAAATAATGAAAGATCAGTCCAGCAGCAGATGAGCCAAGGCGCTCAAAACCTGGATATGTATAAACCGGAAAACAGACCCGACCTTTCGAAAATCCAGGATTTTTGGATTTCCGGAAAACCAAATGAAGGGCTTTATGGAGAAAGATTAAACTTGCTGGTTAATTCCCGCAACGATAATTTCAGATATGGAATTGCATTGACGAAATACGGGATGTTCGTCCAGTATGTTGAAGATGCCCGTGCCGAAGGATTGAATTCGGTCGGATCTCCTTCAAGAGGGGTCATGCTGGACAGGAATTCGAGATGGATAACCACCCCGGTTGTAGAATATAATTTCCAGACGAGCATGGACAGGTTTGCAATCGATACCAAGGAAATGAAAGGTGAAGGAAGATGGGTATTCCTTCCGGAGATGAATGGAATAAAATCCGTTGCAACCGGACACGAGGGGAGGGCAAGATTTCTGGACCTTCACAACTCGCGAGACAGTCCTTTGAAAGATTTTAATGACAGGTTTAAGGGCGTATTCCAGGCCATCAGTGAGGGAAAAACAGAGGATGCATTTGCCTTCGTGAAGGCAGTAAAAGAAGGTAAGCAGGTGTAGGTTATCTAGTTTTCGTTGCAAGGGAATGGTACCACTGCGCCTCAAGCTCTAGTGCGAGGTATTCAATATTTGCATTGAAGAAATCCAGTGCCTGCTGCTTTTTTCCTGAACAGGTATAGCTGCGCATCACGAGGATTGCAAGGTCGCTGTCTGCCATCCCTGAATTTTGCGCGATGTTGAAGATCTCTTCAGCAGATTCATGCATGTGCGAATCAATATAGCCTGTTGCAAGAAGCATGCACAGGTGCTGCGATGCGTTGCCCCTTTGAAGCGCGATGTCGAATATTTCCCTTGCCCCGTGGACATTGGATTCTCCGTAAAGATAGCCGCGCATCATCATGCTGCAGAGCTCGGTATCCACCTGGTCCCTAGCGATGGCCCAGTCGAATATCCTTCTGGCATCACCGGCCCTCTTGTAATCGGAATAGTGCTTCACCAGGTTCTTGAACATTTTGGGGGATAGGATTCCCTCGTTCTGGGCGCGGTCCAGAGCCCACTCTGCTTTCCATGGTTCCCTTAACATGCAGCAGGATGATATGTAGGCGCAATATACTCCTGCATCCCTATATCCGTCCGAATTGTCATAAAGCTGCTGTGATATCGTGCCCTTGCCGTTTGAACCGAAGTAATCTATAAGCAGTGCAAAGGCTTCCGGTGTTGCTGCGCCTTTGCTTCTGGCCTCTTCAAGAATTTCTACTCCCTCGTAATTGTATGCATCATAAGGTCTTTTGTGGTGGCAGCAGAAATCTATATACGCCGTATAAACTGCACCCTCGGCAAACACCATGCTATTCTGGAACAGTGATTTTGCCTCGAAAGTTTTCCCGGTCCTTGAATACGTCCTTATCAGGAGTGCTGCTGCCTCAGTGTTGAACGGGTCTTCAGCCAGCTGTCTTTTCAGGAAGGATTCTGCCTGGTCGTATTTTTTTTCATCGAAAAAATTCCTTGCTATGGTCAGGAAATCGGAAGAATCAGAAATAAGAGGATGGATCGGCCTGATCGGTCGCGGAAAGATTCCTGACTGGCGTTCAGGAGCTATCATTCCCTTGAGGGGTTTTGCGCCCATTCTTGTCCACCTGCTTGACTGCCTGTGACAAAGGAATCCAGAATTTTCCGGATGCCTGGTCAACCTCTATATCCAGCAGAGATTAATAAATGTTTTGACAGGTGGTCTTGAGTGAAACTATCTTTCCACTATTATTCCGAGATCGACTGCCAGGGAACCCGTGAGGATGATGTTGAAGCTTTCATGGCCGGGCCCGTAGCGACTGTTTCTTATCGCAGGACAGACCCTTCTGCCTGTCCTCCAAAGCGTCCTTTTATTTCCGTATAGACTGATATTCGATCCGGCGCCCTGGGGGATGTCATGTATGTTGTCCCCCAAATGCCACAGACGGGATCGTGAAGGGAAACCCTTTATCAGATCCGGGGATTCGCACTCTATTATCATGTCTTTACCATCTTGGAGAAGGGAAAAATCAGGATGGTCAACTGCAAGCGCGGCATTCTTTTCGCCGGCAAACTCTGCAGGCACCGGGAATATCCAGCGGATACCGTTTTCCGGATCCTGGAATGAGACGATGCTCCCGAATCCCTTGTCCGGCTCCTCATATGCCACCATGGTTCCGCTCCAGCATGGGAAGGCGTCCTTTATCCTGCTCCACTCGTTGGAATTAAGGGCCCTGCTGAGCCTCTTGTTTGATGCAATGACCCTCTTGCAGCTATCGACTGCCCTGATAGCCTCTTTAAAGGGAAGTTTCGTATTTCCGAACCTTTCAAGATCCGGACCCCGTATCCTCTCTGCCTTCAGCATGCGTATCTCCGATTAGACTTTGGGGCATTAGTTTTATAAAATCAGTGATTACCGTAAACAGACACTACTTTCGGGTCATCCTCTTGGTTCCAGGCTTCTGGATGATTGCATAGCTTTTTTTCCTCGAGCTCTTGAAGATCCCTATAAGTTCGGGCGCGATCTTTGATTTTTTCTTCTTTGATTTCTTACCCTTCGGAAGGGGAAGTTTCTTTTCTTCCTTCGTTTTGGCCTTCTCTTGCTTGAGTTTTTCTTTCTTTTGCTTCTCTTTTTTCTGCGCAAGCTTTTCCTTCTTCAGTTTTTCCTTCTTTTTTTCCTGCAGTTTCTTTTCTTTGTCCAGCTTGGCTTTTTTCTTCTTCGCGAGCTCATTCTTCTTGAGCAACTCCTTCTTGTCATTGATCCTCTTGCGGACTTCCTTAACCAGTTCCAGCACTTTCTTTACCTTGCTTTTGGGCCTCTTCATCTCTTTTTTTGGCTGGATTGCAGGCTGCCTGGCAGTTGGCCTGGCCCTGTGGTGGATTTGTTTTTTTTCTTCCCGCGGCTTATTCTCCTGGATAGGAGAGGGCATTTTCTTCTGGGGATCAGGACGCCGTGCTATCTGTTTGTCCAGCGGTATATCCGGCTTCCTTGCCTGGAGCGCGGGCTTCATTGCAGGCTGGGGCTGCTGGTCCGCTTTTTTGTCCGGCATTTTCAATGCGGTCCTGACTATGACTTTGAGTTCGTCCTTATTGAGCTGCTTGACTTCGCGCTTTTCGGGCGGCCTGGCAATCTGCCCGTTGGCATGGCCGTTATGTCTTGGTATCAGCGGAACTTTTTTTGCCTCGGGTTCAGGGGCCCTGAATTCCCTGGCCTTGACCTCCCTTTGGATTGTAATGCTCTGCAGCTTCAATTCCTGCACATTCGGATTCTGAACCTTCGGGTTGCTGGTTTTCGGATTTTCAACGCGTATCTCGACAGGCTTTGGATCCTCCCTGCGCTCTTCCTGGACAGCCTGCACCTTGGGCGTAAAGTGCTTGACGAAATTCGATTCGAACTTCTCAGTCGCCTTATTTAGCACCAGGCGGGCATCCTGTGAATTGACATCCTCGGGAGCATGGTAATCCGGCTGCTTGGCAGGATTCTGCACTGTTGCTGGAACGGTTGGCAGGGTCAGGTTCTGGATCGGGCTGCTGTGGGGAGTGATTGCAGGGATGTCATTGAACTTGCCGGTCGCAATAAGAAGATTCATTGATGCCGTCATGTCCTTGGGACATGTGGTCTTGCTCCTGGTCCTGCTTTTCCTGACCATCCTATTCAGCTGGTTATGGTCCAGCTTTTCGTAGTCAGGTCCGAACTTCGTATACATGTTTGTAAGAAGTGCAGGAACAGTATCTGCAATCGAGGGATTGGACCTCATTGTTTCCCTGCAGTCGCCAAGCAGCTTTGGGAGATCGCTGTGGTTTGCTGTCTCGATCATCTTTGCAAGCCTTTTTATCGTAAGCAGGGTGATGTCGTTTTTGATCTCTGACGAATAGGTCCTGAGAAGATTGAGTGCATCATCCTGCACACCTTTTCTCTTAGAGACCTCAAGAAGGTTTTTCATGGCGTCTACAAGTTTCGGGGGAGCGCCTGAATTTGCGAGGTTTGATTCAAGGGTCCTGTTCGAAAATCCCATGATCTGGTCGAATGCGGGACGGTAATTCATCCGCGGCTTGCCCCTGGATGGATCAAACTGTGCACCACTCAACCTCATATCAGGATAATTGGATGTTCCCTAATTTAATCATTTCTTCTTTCCCTGGTCTGCAACGGATTTCATCTTCCTTCTTATCTTTTCCTGGTCCCCGAGATAATAGTGCCTCAAAGGCTTGAGGTCCTTATCCAGTTCATATACCAGCGGCACCCCGGTAGGGATATTCAGCCTGACTATCTCGTCTTCCGGAACCTTGTCAAGGTACTTGACCAGGGCCCTGAGGGAATTCCCGTGCGCAGAGATTATGATTTTCCTCCCCTTCCTGACCTGGGGTGCGATCGTCTTCTTCCAGTACGGGAGGAAGCGGTTTACCGTATCCTTCAGGCATTCCGTCCTGGGAACGTCCTCCTTCTTCAGGCCCTTGTAGCGGGGATCCTTTCCCGGGTACCTGGGATCGCTAAGTTTCAGGGCAGGCGGCCGGACATCGTAGCTTCTTCTCCAGAGCAGCACCTGTTCCTCGCCTTCCTTTTGCGCGGTCTCGCTCTTGTTGAGTCCCTGGAGCGCTCCATAATGCCTCTCATTCAGGCGCCATGATTTCCGGACAGGTATCCACATTAGGTCCATCTCATCGAGTACATACCAGAGCGTCCGGATTCCCCGTTTCAGGAAGGAGGTGTAGGCAAGGTCGAACCTGTAGCCCTCTTTCCTGAGGATTCTTCCCGCCTCAATTGATTCGTTGATTCCGAGTTCGGTAAGATCGACATCGGTCCATCCGGTGAACCTGTTTTCCTTGTTCCAGGTGCTCTCACCATGACGTAATAAGACGATTTTGAACATGACAATTTCTTTTTAGGCAAATATTAAAAGCCCCGCGTTAAGTTCTATATATGGAAAAGGAAGACATCAAAAAAATCCTCAGAGGGCTTTCTCTGGGGATCGCAGTTGTCGGGTCATTGATACTTCTTGTGTTCACTTTCATGATCAATGATGCGATTGACAAGCTGGAAAAAACTGCCGTTTCCAACATCGAGAAGGCGCAAGGGACCCTCTTCGAGTTCGAGAACACGCTTGAACAGGTGAAGATGGAGCTCAATTCCACGCTCAGCACACTTGAGGCTCTGGAGGCTTCTGTTGATCCAATTAGCAGCGGGCTTCATTCTACCGGAACTGCGCTGGTGGGAATGAGCAGCACCCTCGGGGCGGTGAGTTTTCTCGGTATAAGCCTTGGTGAGGAGGCAGACCAGCTCGGAAGCGCGGGGTATTCGATGCTTGATGCGGCAGAAAACCTCGATAACGCGGATTTCGGGGAACAGGCGGGGAATTTCGATGACATTTCCGAATCGATCGACAGCGTAAAAATGAGCATTACGCAACAGCGGCTTGCTCTGGCAGAAACCAAGCAGTCCATCCAGGATCTGATATCCCTTGCAAGGATCGCAAATGTCCTGCTTTTCTTCGTGATCATATCCATGTTTACAATGATCAGCCTGAACTCTGCTGCAGGACTTATATCATGAACATATTTTTTCTATAACTTTTTTTGCCAAACTGCACATTTTACATAGTTATTTGAATATTATTGATACCAATGTATTTGAAAATCCATGAAAATCCCACAGGCAGGATAGTTGCCGTGTGCGATAAGGAATTGATCGGCCAGGTTCTTGAGGATGAGAACAGATATCTTGACCTTGACAGGTTCAGGGGCTTCTATGTTGGAGAGATCTCCAATGAGGAGGGAATTAGGAAGGCGCTTGGTGAATTCCATTCGGCAAACATCGTCGGAAAAAAGGCGGTCGGAATAGCAGTTGAGCTGGGGATTGCATCGGGAAATCAGGTATTGAGGATAAATGACATTCCATATGTACAAATATACAAGGTGTAAGCGTGAAATCAATAACAGTAGTAGCGGAGGATAAGGTAGGCCTCCTGGCAGACATTTCGTATGTCCTTGCAAAGACAAAGATCAACATTGAAAGCGTGAATGTTGATGTAATTTCTGCAAATGCAGTGATAAACCTGGGCGTAAGGGACCCCAAGAAAGCCAAGGAAACCCTTGAAGCGGCAGGATATAAGGTGGAAACTGCACCCGTAGTGATCAGGATAAGAAAGGAGAATGCCGATGGCATATTCGAAGAGATAAAGAAGAAGGGCGTCAAGGCAACCGATAAGAAGCTCCTTTGCGAGGACGACGAGTTTCAGGTTTATTCGATGGAAGTCGACAAGAAGAAGAAGGCCAATGAAATCCTTGCACAGTTCCTGATAACCCATGATTCAGATTTCTAGGTCTATTGTTTTTTCTTTCTTGTCTGAATCAATTTTACCTTCTTTTGCAAGCTGGATTTTCGACTCTATAAGTTCATAGTTCTCATAGATTCGCTCTGCCATTTCCTTGTATTTTTTTTCTTCAGCTATTAGGGAGGCGAGGCGCTCCTCCTGCTTCTCGAGCCTCTTCTGGAGTTTCATAAGATTCTCGTCCGGCTCCTCGAAATTGGAATAGTATTCGTCTGCTGCTTCGCTGAGGCTCCTGCATTCCTTTGCATCGTAGTCTGAGTATTTTGAAAGCCTGCAAAGGGCATAATCAACAGGAAGTTCATGATAGAACAGATAGGGCGTTGCGCCTTTTTTCAATTTCTCGAATTCATCTTCTATGGCCTTGATCTTGTTCGCACTCAGGCTGTTTGTCGGCGTCTTCTCGTCAATTGCGAGCCTCTGGAGGACCTCGAGGGAATATTCCTTGCCGTATGGAAGCTTCATGAGGGTAACGATGATGTATTTTTCCGAAGGCCCGATTACTGATTCAGGCTTCTGGTCAGGGGGCTTGTAGACTGATCCGGCCTTGATTTCCCTGCTGGACCATGACTCGTAGTTCATTGCCGAGGCAATTACCCCGTCTTTGACCAGCACTGCATTTCCCTTTGCAAACATCTCGAAGATCAGCCTTCCGGAGTTGAAGTTGAACGCGATTATCCGGTCGTTGTTTATCTGCTCGATTGAAATGAGCTTTGCATTGTCCAGCTCTTTTTCCACCTTGTCCGCGAACTTGTCGTTTGGAATCGTTTCCTCAATTATGCTTGTCGCATGGATTCTCACACCAGGCTCGCAGATTATCTCTGTTGATCCGATCTTCATCCTGTAGAGGCCGTCCCTTATCTTCCTTATCCTGGAAAGGTGCTTCCCGGCAAGATGGGAAAGCTCGTTGATGATGTATGAGTATTCCAGGTTCGACATTTTGTGCATGAATTGATGTTGATGAGAGTGTTTATAGTATTAATCTGCGTTATTGAGGCATGGATCTTGAAGGGGAGCTAGTGCAACTTTTAGGCAGTGACGGGCTTGAGATCAGGATAAAGGAAAAGATCACTACTTTCCACGGGTTCCTGACAAGGGAAGCGGCAGTCAGGCTAATTGCTAGGGAGAACAGGATCCTGAAAAACGAGCCGGTAAAAATAAGGGACATTGTTCCAAAGAGCAGGAACATAACTATCGAAGCCGTTGTCCGCAAGGTATGGCCGGTTGCAAGATATTCATCCGGGAAGCTGTCACGGGCGGTGGAAGTGAATGACGATAGCGGATCGGCCCCCCTGGTACTGTGGAATGAGGATACGGAGATTTCCCTGCGCAGGGGAGACCGGGTAGCTATCAGCGGATGCTACGAAAAGAACGGAGAGATCCACCTTGGATCAGGCGGGTCGATTAAGCTGGTTGAGGATGCCGGATTTGCGGACTTTTCCGATCTGAAGGAGGGGGAAAACGTTCATGTCCGGGGGATTGTTTCTTCGATCGAAGGCTATGACGCCTTCGTCCACGGTATGAATACTTCAAAGGCATTTTCTTTTCTCATTTCCGACGGCTCAGTCGAAAAGAGGGCGATAATCTGGGAGGAGCAGGAACGCGGGGAGAAGCTTCGCGAAGGAGACGAGATAATAATCGAGGACTGCCTTGTGAACAAAGGGAACCTGGAACTCTCAAGCGATGCGAGGATACTATCGCGGCGGAACATGGTCACAGGGATCCTTGAAAAGATGGAAAGCATGGATGAGAAGATGCATGTAAAAATAAGCGGCAGGGAGATGGAGTTAGACCGCGGAAATGCCATGAGATTCCTTGGCGTAAGCGTAGCAAATGATATAAACTTATCAACAGTTGTAGAGATAAAAAAGGAGATTTTCCTAAACAGCAGGATCGCTGTAAAGATCAACAAGGGTGAAGTATTGAATGCCTGCATTAAACTTGAAAGTTGCTGAAGCTTTTCAGAACGATATCGGAAGGGGGATAGCAAGGATAGACTCCAAGGCAAAGGCCGAGCTGGGAGTCGCGACAGGGGACATAATCAAGCTTGTTGGGAAGAAGTCCGCGCTTGCAATAGTATGGCAGGCGAACCAGGACGATGAGGGCCTCGAAATGATCCGGATGGACGGCATCCTGAGGCAGAATGCAGGCGTCGGACTCGGTGAAAAGGTCCGCGTGGAAATCGTCCAGACAAAGAACGCGAAGAAGGTGGTCCTTGCACCGCAGGAACAGGTGAGGTATTCGGTCGGCTTCGACCAGTATGTGAAAAAGAGGCTGATAGGAAAGCCGATAATGAAAGGGAACCTGCTTCCCGTTGGAATCTTCGGAACATCAATACCGCTTATCGTTGCGCAGGTGATCCCGCAGGGGCCCGTGATGATCGGGGAGGGAACGGAGATCCAGATCAAGAAGGAGCCGATCAAGGAGATGAAGAACGTGCCGAACATCACTTATGACGATGTGGGCGGGCTTCGCGACTCGATACAGAAGGTAAGGGAGATGATAGAGCTGCCCTTAAGGCATCCCGAGATATTCGAAAGGCTCGGAATCGACCCTCCGAAAGGAGTTATGCTCTATGGTGCCCCCGGAACCGGCAAGACGCTTCTTGCCAAGGCCGTCGCGAATGAGAGCGACGCGAATTTCTATTATGTAGGAGGCCCTGAGATAATCAGCAAATTCGTGGGCGAGAGCGAAGAGCGCCTCAGGAAGCTCTTTGCCGAAGCGCAGGAGAATGCGCCATCAATAATTTTCATTGACGAAATCGATGCAATAGCACCCAAGAGGGAGGAAGTAACAGGGGAAGTGGAGAAAAGGATGGTGTCGCAGCTCCTCACCATAATGGACGGGCTCAAGGCAAGAGGGGACGTCATCGTGATTGCTGCAACGAACAGGCCTGATTCCATTGATCCGGCGCTGAGGAGGCCTGGAAGGTTCGATCGGGAAATAGAGATTACTGTTCCGGATGCAGCAGGAAGAAAGGAGATACTGAACATCCATGTCCGGTGCATGCCTCTTGGAAAGGATGTGAACATTTCAAAGATAGCAAAGATCATTCATGGATACACCGGTGCAGACATTTCGCTGCTGACAAAGGAAGCCGCGATAAAGTCATTGCGGAGGATCCTTCCGCAGATAAACCTTGATGAGGACGTCCTTCCTCAGAAAATACTCGAAAGCATAGTTGTCACAAAAGACGACTTCTACAGCGCGATGAACGAGATCCATCCGTCCGCACTGAGGGAAGTTTATGTGGAGAAGCCGAATATCAAATGGAAGGACATCGGCGGACTTAAGGACGTGAAGCGGGAAGTACAGGAGGCAGTCGAGCTTCCGCTCAAGAAGCCGGACATATTCGACAAGATGGGGATCAGGCCGATAAAGGGAGTGTTGCTCTTCGGCCCTCCTGGAACCGGGAAGACAATGATCGCAAAGGCAGTTGCCAATGAGAGCGAAGCCAATTTTATATCGATAAGCGGCGCACAGGTGCTCACAAAATACGTGGGCGAATCCGAGAAGGCTGTAAGAGAGATATTCAAGAAGGCCAGATCAGCCTCGCCCTGTGTCCTGTTCATTGACGAGATCGATGCGATCGCAGTAAGAAGAAGCGGTCAGAGCGAGGAGGGAACACGGGTCACGGAAAGGATCGTGGATACGATACTTACGGAGATGGACGGGCTCCGGAGCCTCAAGAACGTTGTCGTGATTGGAGCAACAAACCGTCCGGACATACTAGATCCTGCATTGATGAGGGCAGGGAGGTTCGACAGGATCATAGAGATAGTTCCTCCTGATGAGGATGCAAGATACGAGATTTTCAAGATCGCAACTTCAAAGATGCCAACAGACAAGTCTGTGAACCTGAAGGAGCTTGCAAAGCAGACAGACGGTTTTACAGGGGCTGACATTGACAACCTTGTTAGGGAAGCAGGGATGACTGCCATCAGGGAGAAATCCGGGAAGGTAACTATGATGCACTTCGAGAAATCTCTTGGAGAGATATTCCCAAGCATCAAGAAGGAGGACATAAGAAGCCTCGAGAAATTCAAGAATACCTCAATGTACAGGTGATGATTTGAAGCTGTTCCTGTTTCTCAAGCTGTTTGCTGTTGTTTCTGCAGTCTGCCTCCTCCTTTTTGGGGCAACAGATTTAAGCATCATTGAAACATTAAGGTTATTCGCACTCGGGATAGCAGGATCTATGGCAGTGACATACGTCTATCCGGAAATCAGGGGGATAAGGAGCGGTGATCCCGTTTCGGTCATCACCAACACTGTTTTCGGAAGGCTTGGGTATGCTGCAGAAATCGGGAGAAAGAATGACGAGATCAGGATCAGGCTGCCCAACGGATCGGAGATAAGCGGCGTGATCGAGGATTATGGAGGCGTCATAACGCACCCGAGGGTGAGGATAATATTTGAGGAAAAGTTGATCGAATGAAACTGTACTTGGAACAGGATGAAATAATCCAGATCATAATCAGCGTCGTCGCGATTTCAGTGGCACTTGCACTGGTATTCGCAGGAAGGGAGGCACCTCTCGAGAGCCCTGTCGAGTTCCTCGTTTTTGTCACACCGTTGTTCGTCACAATCGGATCCGGGTTCATACTCCACGAGATGGCGCACAAACTCGTCGCGATCTATTACGGTGCGGCTGCCAAGTTCAGGATGTGGACCCAGGGGCTGATTTTCATGCTCATAACCTCTCTTTTTGGCGTGCTCTTTGCAGCGCCGGGCGCAGTCTACATTTTTTCAAGGAGCATAACGAAGAAGCAGAATGCCATGATATCCCTTGCAGGACCTGCATTGAACGTGATACTGGTTTTCTTCTTCATTGCACTTGATTTAATTTTTCCGATCAACCAGTATTATTCATTCCTGACAAGGCTGGGAATGGCATTCGGAGGCTTCGGAATATGGAACGGCATACTGAACGTTTGGCATTTCGGCGCGTCGATAAACCTTGTGCTTGCACTGTTCAACATGATACCAGCCTTCCCGCTTGACGGGAGCAAAGTCTATTCTTGGAACAGGCTCGGATGGCTAGCCGCAACAGGTTTGCTGCTCATGCTCGGCGTGTGGGTTGTCGGATTCCAGCTGGTCCTGAATTTCATCATACTGTTCGCGATCGTGATCGTGTTCTCAAAACTTCTTTTCGGATGATCAGATGAAAGGCGCTGAGGCGGTAGTGACTGAAACCGAAATAATTGGAATTCCTGCCGTAAGGAAAACAAGGATCGGAAAAAAATACAGGCTTTCTGAAATCGATTCAAGGCTCCGGAAGGAAAGGACACGGAGCGAGGCAAGGCTGCTTAACAAGCTGAAGCAGTCCGGGATTAGATGTCCTGTGGTTCTTGCAGTCTTCGAATATGAACTTATACTTTCAAAAATCGATGGCATGAGGCCGGAGATGACAGGAAAGGAATGCATGGAAGCCGGAAGGATCCTTGCAAAGATGCATGAGGATGATATAATACACGGGGATTTCACCCCGGCAAACCTGATTTCGAATGATGAGGGATTGTTCGTTATAGATCTCGGGCTCGGTTTCGTGTCGAAGGAGATAGAGGACAAGGCTGTCGATGTCTTTACCATGCTCAGATCAATAGACTGCAGGGAGGAATTCCTTTCAGGATATTCGGAATATGGGAAATACGCAAGCGTGATGAAAAGAGTGAAGAAGGTCGAATCGCGCGTGAGATACGCATTTTAGGAAAAGCTTTAAAGGATGGAATTCCAAATTATTATCGGGCTAGAGCGGGGCTAGGGGTCCCGGCTTCACAAATCCCCTTAGGTGACTCGAACGCTCAGGGCGTCATCCAGAGGATGCATGCCCAATATTCTGAAGCGCTGACGTCCTGCCTTTTGTGGTGGGACATTGTGTGAACCGGGTCAGGTCGAAAGAAGCAGCCCTAAACATTCTGTTCCATGCTCTTAAGATACAGGATTGAGTGGATGGTATTGGCTCCTTGCATGTTCTTGAAGGCTAACTGAGAAGCCCGCTTTTAAAAACTAATTGTAACATCTTTTTATTGATGCAGAAACAGGTAGCACTGGCAAGGCAGATGCCGCAAATCAAATACGAACCAAAGGTAGATGAGGTCAGGGAAATCCCGGAATTCATTACTCCAAAGGAAAGGAAATTCATAAGGGAAACGGGGCTCTTTGTGAAGACCAAACGCCTGGCCAGGGATAAGCCGATTTCCAAGGAGACGGAGCGGCGGGTGATGGAGATCTACAACAAGCTGATGAGGAGGCTTGTTGCGGTTTACGAGGTTCTGGAACCGGACTATGAAAGATTCGATGAGCATGTAAAGGGCAGGGGGAATTCCAAGGGCAGGGAATTCCGGAAAATGATTTCAAGGATCAGGGAGCTCATAGATGAAACCGGGGATGATCCTTTTGTATTCAGGAAAAGGACTGGCAGGCATCTGGATGAAATCGAGGAATGGAAAACACGGATCGAAAACCTGCTTGGCGAGGCGAACATCGGATTGATACACATCAAAGCAAAACAGGTAAAGCGGGGGGAAAAGGATGAGAAAATCGCGGCGGGATATGCAGGCATCGTGCGTGCCGCTGAACTGTATGACCTGAAAAGTCCTACCAGGTTCTCGACATTTGCGCAGTTCCAGATCAGGGCTGCAATGGAACGGGAGATGAAAAAGACCTTGAAAGCCATCAGGTATTCTGAGGATTGCGAGGAACTCCAGTTGAAGATATCAAGATACCAGCAGAGATTCTATGCGAAGTCCGGCCGCGATCCGGAACCTGAAGAGATCATGAAGGAGTTTGGCCTGTCGCAGGAAAAGATGGATCTCCTGCTGAATCTTCCGCAGACAGTCATGCCAGGAATGATACCAAGCTGCCTTTGGAGGGAACGGATCAGTACAGAAATCGGGGATAGCGATCAGCTGGATCTCGAATACGGGTTCTTCCTTCTTGATGAAAGGGAGCAAAAAATAATCAGGATGCGGTTATGCGGGGAGAATCTGGGCCTTGACGAAACAGCCAAAAGACTGAATTTGTCAAAACAGAGGATCTATCAGCTGCAGGACCAGGCTGTCTTGAAGCTGAGAGCGTATTTTGCAATGGACAATGATTGTTTCCCTGATGCATTTGAGCGGCTGCCGGATGTTGAAAGGGAGTACTTACGGCTCAGGTTGGGAATAGACTCACTCCCGCTGCAAGTTGATGAAATCGAGAGGGCGATGAATCTTCCCAAAAATGGGGATGGTACGGCTGCCAGGATAGAAAAAAGTGCCCTTTCGAACTTGCGTTCATACCTTGATAAACAGCAATAGCAAAAGCCCGATCAGCGATGCGCAGGTAGCAGGCTTTTCCGTTTCGATTATTATCTCATTAGTGATTATTTCCTTGCAGGAGTTGTTGATGCATATGGAACCATTGCAGTCGGAATTGCCGCAGCACTGGTACTGGTACCATGAGTGGTTTTGCGCGAATCCGCAATCACCGGATATTTTGATGCATGAAAAGTTCGAGCAGATTTCGTCACTGCCGCATTCATTGTTTTCAAGGCACTCTGGAGGATTGCAGTCAATATCAAAGTATTGCTCAGCCCCCGTATAATTCTCCTTTGATACTGAAACCCTGTTTATCCCTTCGACAAATGGGACGATGGCCTCCCCTTCCGAGTTGGTCGTGGTCGACCAGTTGCCTGATGAGATGATTGCATCCTTGACAGGCTCCGGATCTGTTGCCTTAACGATCATGGTGTTCGCACTGCAATCAGGATCAATGGAAAGAGCCAGCTGCCTTTGGGGAACCGGAGGGCACATCTTCGGGTAATCGAACTGGACGAAATCATCATGGTTGTACTGCTCGGTTTTTATGTAGATCCTGTAGGTCCCGTTTTTTGTCAGCTGGAAGCTGCCTATCCCTCCATCCACATTTTTTATTGCGGTAAGGCCCTGGTAAGGATAATGGAGTACGAGGCGAAGCTCTACGTTGTCTGCAAATGAGCCATCCGATGCGCGGATCTCGAAGTGGAGGATATCGCCGGGGCATTCAACTTCGCCGTCAACTGATATCGACCGCTTGATTTCCGGGGCTTGCGCAAATGACAATGACACCAGAAGAAGGATCAGAAAAAACCTCATGACTGTTAATTGGGAAAAAGATTATTATCAGTTTAGCACAACAGCGTATTGTTCAATGATTCTCTTGTTCAGGTATATGTCGCTCGGTTGGG
>JBNLBN010000021.1:0-24233 GCA_050303335.1 Candidatus Micrarchaeia archaeon | reverse complement strand
ATGTCGATTTCGGATCGCTCATCAAGATAGAGAAGCACCGCGGATTCGTAGACTCCATTCATGGAAGGTCGACATTGATCAAGACGATTGAGGGAAAGACCATAGTAATCCCCAACTACAAGTTCTTCACGACCACCTTCGAGATCGATCCTGATCCCATAAGCGACATCGAGATATCAGTCGGCATCAAGACCAGGAACGCGTCGAAGGTGAAGGAGAAGGTATCATCGATATCTTCGAAGATAGCAATCTCCCTGGATGACCTTCCAAACGAGTTCAAGCCGAAGGTCTTGCAGAAGGGCCTGGAAGAGGGAGTCAATTCATATATAGTAAGGCTTGTTGTCATGCCCAATTCCGACATACCGAGGATACTTGACAGGTTCTGCGACGAAATGACAGAAGAGTTCGGGGACAAGGTATCATACCTTAGACTCGTGGAATGATTTCGTCTTGTAGAAATAGAATTCCATTCCCCCGGGATCCCTCCATGCGTCTGCTGAGAGGCCGGCCTTCATGCACAGGTGGTCGAGAAAATCCTTCTTGTCCGGAAGCTGCTCCCATACGGACGGAAGGAAAGTGGCCCGGTTCCATCCTTTCTTGATTATGAGACCGGTCTGGTTCTGGACAAGTTTTCCAAGAAGCTCATCCTTTGAATTGATATTGATCCTGATAGGCTTGGTAAGTACTGATACTTCGATATCTATCTGGTCAAGTTCCTCTTCAACGACAGGATAGAACCTGGGGTCGTTGAATGCAGAATTCACGGCATTGTCGATAAGGTCGAATACCAATGGCCGGTGGGCCTCCAGGGAACCGATGCATCCGCGAAGCTCCCCGTTCTTCGTAAGCGTCACGAAGCAGGCGCCATCCTCCGTGTATTCCTTGGGTACATCAGACGGATCCACTTCCAGATATTCGCTGTTGTGCAGATAATGCCGTATTGCCTTCCTTGCAAGTTCTGGAAGTTTCATTCAAGCACCGCCAGCGCCGCATAGCCGACGACTTCGGATTTTGGTCCTGCCGTATCCCCGGAATTCGCGTAATGAAGAAGCTCTATCCGCCAGTCCTTCCGTTTTGCAATCTCCATCATGATGCCTATCGCCGTCTTCCCGCATGCTTCGCCCGAAGTGACAAAACCCTTGACATCAAGGCTCGTGATGCTGGAAAGCGTTGCCCTGTCAGTTGAAACCGCCTGTTCGTATGTAAGATAATGGCTCAGGTCGCTGCTGATCACAAAGAATTCTTCGCGATTCTCGAGCAGGTCGGCTCCTGAAACCGGGTCTATGTCTCCTGTAAGCAGAGGGGCGATCTCAAAATCCGAAAGAACGGTCTGGAGGAACGGCAACTGGACTTCAAGCGAATGCTCTGGTTCATGCGCTTTGGATATCGCATTCTGCCCGATAGTGAATATCCTGACATCGCCCAGGGGGGTCTTCCACGATGATGCCCCCGATTCAGCAAGCCCTGGGAAAATCCCGTAGTGGCTCGGGCCGAGCATTACGGCCTTCTTTATTCCTGAATTCATCATCTCCTTGTAAGCGTATGCGGCAACAGGGCCGGAATACACATAGCCTGCATGCGGAACGATTATCCCCTTCAGTTCCCCTTTCAGGTCAGATTTTTTCGCATCGATCAGATACTGCTCTATCATCCTCTCTATTTCATCCGGATCATTCGGATAGAATCTTCCTGCAACTGCAGGATATCTTATCATTCAAACACCCCCAATATCTTTTCCCCGCATTTCGGACAGCATGAGTCCATGACATTGTACTCGGTCACCACCATGCCGTATCTTTTTATAAGTTCGAATCTGCAAACAGGACAGACAGTTGTCTCGTAATCCGAATACGACCTCATGAGGTTTCCGCAATAGACATGCTTTATGCCTGCGGCTTTTCCGACTTCCCTTGCCCTTATCAGTATTTCCGGTTCTGTCCGCTCCACGTCCCTCAGTTTGTAGTCCGGATGGAATGCCGTCAGATGCCATGGCATGTCCCTGTCAACTGATGCCAGGAATTCGGCTGCTTCCTTCAGTTCCGAAAGCTTGCTGTTCCATCCGGGGATTATCAATGTTGTGACCTCCACCCAGATGCCGATTTTTTTTGCATATTTTATCGAATCCTTTATCTTTTCCCAGTCCGGAACATTGCAGAGCTTCTTGTAAAAGTTGTCATTGTATGCCTTGAGATCAATATTCGCAGCGTCTATATAGTCTCTAATGAAATCCCAGCATTCCTTTGATTCGTAGCCGTTCGTGACGAATACGCCCCTGATGCCGTATTTTTTTGCCTCTTCCATAACATCCACTGCATATTCAGCGAATATGGTAGGCTCGTTGTATGTGAATGATATTGACTTGCACCCGTTTCGCCTTGCCTCATCCACTATCCTTTTTGGTTCGTACTTGTCGCATTTGTCCACAAGGTGCTGGAAATACGACCTCCATTCCTTCGGATTCTTTTGCCGCGCCTCGTGCGGAGCCTGGCTGATGTCCCAGTTCTGGCAAAAGCTGCATGCGAAATTGCATCCAAGCGTCCCGATAGAATAGCTTCGGGACCCTGGAAGGAAATGGAAAAGAGGCTTTTTTTCGATAGGATCAATCCATATGGCAACAGGCTTGTTGTTTACGATCAGGTCCAGCTTCCCGTTCTTGTTCGCCCTTACGCCGCAGTATCCTGCATCGCCCTCTTTGATTGCACAGTATCTGTTGCACGCAGTGCACTGGATTACTCCTTCGCGAAGGCTTTTGGCGAGCATAGGGAAAATTCCGCATCCATCATTAATTAGCGTTGCGGAAAAGATTAGATTCCAAAAAAAGCTGTATTTCAGAAAAATCCCGGTTCAAAACGATTCTAGCTGCATCGCGAGGGTTTTTGATTTAAGAATAAGAAATGCATTTTACTATACTCGCAAATTTAGCGTTAATCAATGTTTGTTAAGATAAAAAGCTATCCACAATATGACCAACATTATCAATATCGGACCAACCAAACAATCCAGGCCGAAACTTTCCGAATCCCAATCAGTACCATTGTCACGCGAATCGCTCCAGATGAAATTCCATATTGCAGTCGATTGTATACCCATTCCATTGTGATATGCAGAATTGTTTAGCATAATATTGAATGCTGGATATCTTCTGGATCCATACATCGGGCCGATCCATGGTTCAAATGAAAATCCAATCAGGTTATCATAAGCGGCATTGCCAGAAATCTCATTTGAACTGGCACGGTCATTGTAAAAGTTGAATCCACTAACGCTGTTTCCAAAAGCTTTATTTGAGGTTATCTTATTTCCGGAGGATTCGATAAAGAACCCAAATCCCGCGGATCTGGAGAATCTGGATTCAATATTCCCTTGTTCGAATTTTTCATTGCCATTATCATGTGCTATGTTATTTGTGATTATGTTGTTGTTACCAACAATTTCGAATCCGCTCCAATCATTCTCATATGCTGTGTTGTTGATTAATATTGAATGGTTACTGTAAAATCCTATATCAATGCCATGTACGTTTCCAAATGCAACGCTATTTTTGATAGTAGCATTTGATCCACTATATATATTAAACCCCCACAAATTTCCAAATGATTTTACGTTATTGAACGAGAGATTATTTGAATATAAATTAAGGATTCCATTATTTCTGAATTTATCCGATCCATGTACAGTAACTCCAGAGACCTGTGAACCATGAGCATTACAAAGAATCAATTCGCTAAGTTCAATATTTGATATGAGGGTTTTTTTGTTTATAAATAATATTGGCCTATTACCAGATCCAGTCATGTTTTCCACAGTAATGCTGCATAAAGGATACGAATCAAGGGATAAGTCGTATACGCTATTCTCCATTGCTTTGTTATTTGAAAAATTTGAATTCCCCAATTTACCTAGATAAATTCCAATTCTATTTTGATTTACATTATTGTTTCGGACATTGAAATTATATCCAGAAAGGTGCATTCCAGTCTCTGAACTAAGTTCCACAGAGTTATTTTCCAATAGTACTTTGTTTCCATGAATTGCAATTCCTGAGGTTGAATATAGGTTCCTAAATGACATATACTCATAATAGAAAGAAATAAGCTCTTCTCCATGACTGTTTGTTATAGAATTGTTGACAATTTTGGCATTTACAACCTCATTACCAAAGATTCCATAATTGAAATCACGGATTATGCAGTTTTTTATTGTGAGATTTTCGCGAGATTCAAAAAAGGGAGCGTAAAATGTAATTGCTGATGCACTTGGCTGATCAGTATGGATGCTGTGACCTTTGCAATCAAGGATAACGTTACTGGCATTAATTAATAAGCATGCCACATCAAATGGAAGATTTAGATGATTAATACCATCTGATATTCCTAGATAAAGGTCATTTTCAAGTTCATACTCACCAGATTCATTTATCTCCATGCAACCAGTTATTGAAAATGAGATAGATATGAGTGCTAACAGGATCATGCTTCCTTTCAATAGGTTCATAAAATTACTAATATGGTAACATATTATAATTCCTCGGGAAATCAACCCTCCATCCTTTTTTATATGATCTTGGAGAAATAATGCTGATGGTATCGGTTACATGCTTCGGAGGAGTGTCTGAAATAGGAGGAAACAAGATCCTCCTTGAAGACGGGGATACGCGCGTTTTCCTCGATTTCGGGATGTCATTCGGAAGAAGAGCGATGTTCTTTGAAGAATACCTGAAGCCCAGGGCATCGAACGGCATAGTTGACCTCATTTTTACCGGGCTTCTTCCGGAAATAAAGGGGGCATACAGGAAGGATTTGCTTAAGCATGCCGGAATGCCTGTCCACGAGTATCCTGAAATCGATGCAGTGCTATTGTCTCATCCGCATGCAGACCATGCGAACTACATTTCATTCCTAGACGAGGAGATACCTGTTTATCTTGGCGAATGCGCACTATCGGTTTTGAGGGGGGTCCAGGAGCCTGCCATGAGGGACATCGAAAAGGAGATCGTTAATTTCAAGAGAAGGCCTTTGATGAAAAAGGATTACAGAAATCCTCCGATTGAAAGGGAGTTCCGGACATTCCGCACGGGCCACAGGATAAAGATAAATGACATTGAAGTGGTTCCGGTCCATGTCGACCATTCTGTCCCTGGCGCCTACGGATTCATAATACACTGCAGCGATGCGACGATTGTATACACGGGCGATCTAAGGATGCACGGCCTGCGATCCGACATGAGCATGGAATTCATAGAAAAAGCGGCTCATGAAAAGCCTGATGCGATCATCACCGAGGGAACGAGGGTGGGCCAGAACACAGACATAACGGAGCATGATGTCCATGAGAACTGCAGGAAGTTCATTGATGAATGCAATGGCCTCGCTGTTGCGGATTTCAATTTCAAGGACGTGGACAGGTTCAAGACTTTCTATTCGATTGCAAAGGAATCAGGAAAAAAGCTTGCAATAAGGACAAAGGATGCGGTGATGCTGAAGCATCTTTCCAAGGACCCTAAACTGAACCTGCCCGGGATTGATGATGAACATATTGCAATTTACATGCAGAAATCGGCAAGCGGAACATACAGCGAAGAGGATTACATGACTCACGAGAAGGAACTTTTCAAAATGCCAGGCCTCGATATTGTGAAGGGAAGCCAGATCAAGGAAAATGAAGGCAGTTACATTTTTGTCGGGGGATTTTATTCGATGAATGACCTTATAGACATCCAGCCCAAAGAGTCCACCTACATATATTCCCACAGCGAGCCTTTCAACGAGGACATGGAAATGGATTTTGAAAGACTCCAGAACTGGATAAGGCTGTATGGAATGGATTACAGGGCAAGCCATTGTTCGGGCCATGCAAACTGGAATGACATTGTCTCAATGCTTGAAACCGTCAATGCAAAAAAGATAATACCAATCCATACAGAAAAGCCGGATGCCTTCAAATTCGGAAATGTTATGATTCCCGGCTTTGGCAAGGCAATTTCGATCTAGCTGCGTCCCTCAGCAACTCGCAGTCGCTCAATTTTGAAATCAGTTTCAATTCCAGTTGAAGGACTTCCGATTCATATGCATCAAGGGATCTTACCAGGGTAATGATCTCGCCTGGGGCTGCCTCGGGCTTTTCTGTGCCGCCAAGAGACTGCGCATACTCATGGATTGAGAGCAGTTTCTGGACATTTGTAAGTTCTCTTGCCGCCTGTTCCACCGGTCCACGGTTACCGCCGCATTCGCTAATACTGATCGATAGCAGATCAATGGCGAAAGGATCCCCGACAAGGGCTTTCCTGGCAAAATACCCGTTTCCTGATTCAGCTATTACCCCCAGTGCATATTGCCTGGATTCGTTATCCTCGGAAACCGTCATTGCTGCCAGTTCCAGGGCAAATTCCTTCTGGAAGGTTCTCCTTGCTCTGTCTAGGATTTGCACTAATCTGGGGTTTGCGGGACTCATTCGTTACAGTCAATGCTATATCCTGTTTATAAACATTGGCACAAAGGAATAAATTGCCTCAAGTCCAGAAAAATATTAATGGGCAGCCAAGTGCGCAAGATATCAAAAATTGGAAATCTAACTGCTGTAGTCTCAGGTGACCGGGATGATAATTTCAGGGTGCTCATAGGTTTTGAAAGCTCGATTTTTTGCGAAAGGTCAGGAAACAGGAAATCAATAAGGAGGACCCTAAGAAAGGAGGCATTCCACCCAAGATTCGAGGAGATGCTCACCGAAGTGGAAGAAGAGCTGAAAAAGCCGCTTTCAAGAGATATAATGGAGCGCGATGTTCTGGCTGCGATCGGGATGTGCGCGACCACGGCGCAATCGATCGTTGAAAAGACAGAATACGGCAAGAGGCAGGTTGCAGCGATTCTCCGTGATTCCCATGAGAATGGCCTTGTTGAAAGAGTAGCGCCTAATACCTACATACTCACAGAAAAGGGCCTTGAAGTTGTTTATGATCGAAGCGGGATAAGGTCAAGCCCTCCACCCGGGAGATGAAGCATAGTTTCCAAGTAACTGGTCTGTAAGCTTTCTTATTACAGGATCAGTATCCTCAGGTATAGTAGTAAGGATCGGAACCAGGAATTCCGACCTTGTCTCAAGCGATTCCTTTGAATGGTACCTTGCCATGAACCTTACCTGCGGATTATGATGTTCAAACAATGACGTCAGGGGCCCGGGTTGCCTTTCATTCATGTAATACTCAGCAAGATATCTTGCAGAGCTTTCCGAAACCATGAAGTTGTCATGATCAAGATTGGCCCAAAGGGCCTCCAGAATATCAGGATTGTGCAGGTTCAATCTATCAGGCCTGCGCAGGTTCAATCCGATAATGATCCCGACGGCCGCACTAGCAACAAGGGGATTCGGATCTTTAAGGAAATCCAATACCTGCAGCCGCTCATTTGATTCCATGGCCTTCATTGCTGAAAATTCCTCCAAAGCATCCCTCATCCTGCTTGCAACCGGTTTTCCACATCTTGAATTGTAAAAACCGTTCATCCTTGAACGTATTTCAGTATCCATTACAAGCGGATTGTCATTGCGGACTCCCATCATCACAAGTGGGAGGGGAGACCGGAGCATATAATCAATCTTGTCATGGCGTCCATCCTGGTCATGGATTTCTATAAGCGTATTTGCAGCATAAGGCGATGCGGATATCACAAGCTGCGCCCTGAAGACCGGAACAGCATGGCTAAGGTCGATACCCCGCTTCCTTGCAACAGCCATTATGCTTGTGGCATTGAATGAAATTGTTTCATCTGAAGAAAAGACCATGTTCGCAAGCTCCCTCGAATCGTCAGGATGCTCCCTGAGATGGTCGATTACTGGCATCCTTTCACTGATCGTCTGAAAATTAGCTACTAAATTGAATATCTTCCTTTTCGACCGAGGCATATAATTAATGTTACTAAAACTGTTTATAAATGTTATCTTATCAGCAATGTAGTTTTCGGATCCACCTGGCGTGCGATTTCAACGCACTGTTCCGTCGAGCCTTCATTGAAAACTTTCCGTGCAAGCTTTTGCCTGACAGATTCGTCAAGATCAAGCCCATTCATTGTGAGCAATTCGTAGGAACGCTCAGCAGTGTGGGCCTTTGCAATCTTTTCAGCACAGCTGTTAAGTGCCTGTCTGCTATTTAATCTGCCCTCGGTTATCAGGACATAATGGTGATCACTGCCAGAATCAATAATGGAAACAAGCATGTTCTCCGCATATTCGGATAACTTATGGCCCCTGGTTAACAGCTGCGGGATCAATTCTGCAACATAATCAAATTGCGGAACAGCAGCAGCTATTATTGATGCAAGTATATCCCTTGACTCAGTGCAAAGATGCTCCTCTTCGAATAGTATTCCGATGGCTGTTTCTGCGACGCTGACATCGCAGATATTCTTTTTTATAAAATGATCATGCATGCATCTTGCAGCCTCTCTCTGGATATCCGGGTTGGATATTTTGGTGTCTTCAAGAATCTTTACCATTTCATCCGGGCCGTCTTCGGATATCTTTTCAACGAGAAACCTGATGTATGTGGGATTGGTTGCAACATCCAGCAACTCCCGTGCCTTAGCCGTACTAAGACGGAGAATCTCCTTTTCGGCATTCTGATTCGGCCGTTCGGAATCCATGATTCTTGCCCTTAGGAATGCATCCCTTACATTCCCCTGCAGGATTCCTGAGACTACTGCTCTTGTACTTTTTCCGATTGTGAGCGCCATATATTTATTTTTTGAGCAACAGTACTATAAAACCCTATCGCCCGTAAAGTTACCCAAAGATACACATATTTATAATATTTTAGGCACACCTAACTTTTTATGGAGTTAAAAACCAGGAAGAACCAGGGCACGCCGGCGAAAATGCCGAGAGATGGACTGCTTGACAATATAAATTCCGCACTGCTTGATGCTGTCAGGGAAGATGACAATTCCAGGGCGCTTCATCTTTTGGAGCAGGGTGCCAAACCGGTTGAAAGGGACGAAAAAGGAAGAACTGTTCTCATGCATGCTGTCATGAACTGCAATCCGGATCTGGCAAGAAAGCTCGTATATGCAGGAGCCGAGGTGAGTGCTGAGGATAATTCCGGGAAAAATGTCCTTGACTATTGTTTCCAGTATGCAGATCTCAAGACGGCAGGACTGATAAAAAGGGCAGAAAGGCTAATTTTCACTCAATAGGGACTTCAGTTCCTTCGGGGCATAATCAACAGCCCTCTTTCCGCTGCTATCAGTAAGGTTCGGATCCGCACCGCAGACCAGAAGAAGTTCAACGACAGACCAGAGCCCCCGCTCAGTGGCAGTTATCAGAGGGGTCTTTCCGTCCAGGAAACGCTCATTCGGATCTATTTGCGGATGGAAGAGAAGGATTCCTGTACAGTATTCGTTTTCGCAGTTCAATGCGGCGTAAAGAAGCGATCCCTCGCCGTTTCCCCGGACATCGGCACCATTATCAAGAAGAAATGTAAAAATTTCATGCTTTTCCATCAATAATGCAACTTTTATGGGGGTCATCCCCTTCTCATCCTTATAATTGACATTCCTACCGAACCTTATTAGATGCCTTACAGTCTCAAGATCACCTGACTCGATTGCAGAAGTGAAGGGACCAAGATCCCTTGTACGTATGAAGCTTTCGGCATTTTCGCGCGGAACTGCCTTTCTTGCAACTCTCATAAGATGTAATTATTTGTTGCTTTATTTAAAAAAATTTGTTAAAAATAGAATTTTTATAGCCCTGATTCGGTTTTCCAGTTGGATTTTACACTGTTTTCAAAGCCTGGTTCATTCCTTTGATCTCTTTCATTGATCTGGGAAGATGGCTCTGTGGAAAATCCAGGATCATCCCTCCAGGAGCTGTCATCAGAAGAATTGCCTCCTGCTTTTTCGGCAGAAGGACCATCCTTGGAAACGCTCCAGGCAAGGAGTTCCAGCTTGAAGGCATTATAAACTAGGTTCGCCCATTTTTTCTCAGGAGTCTTGGGAGGTTCATCTGAAAGGCTTTCAATAAGATCATCCGTGATTGGCAGAATCAGCCTTCCGGGGGTGCATGTTTCCTGGGGAGGCTCAACTGCAGGCTGCGGAACCTTTGCAACAGGCCTTGCGCAGGATATTGCCATAGCCCCTGCTAATAGTGCTCCTTTTAATGCTCTGGTCATTAGTTATTATCTGGATTGTGGATTTTTTAATTATATCTTTTTTTACATTTTCTACCATTATCGACGTTGCTGGCGTTACCTTTATAAACCCAACCCCTCATATGTATAGCTTACTCTATTTGTCTAAGGAGCGCTATTGGCGCGTTGAATTTTGACAACCTTGAGAAATTTCCCTGCATTTGTAGGGATATTCATGAGTATGAAGTGACGACAAGGTAAAGAAAACTAAGTTTAAACTTAGTATATCTGGGTTTTATTAAAAACTCAGTGAGAGTCATATGCTGTAAATACCACATAGTGGATGGCTTGGCTTGTGTCCGCAGACCCACGCGGCAAGCAGCGATATGCCTCGGGTAGACGCACGCAGTCTTTGATCCGAGGATCTGGGCGCACACAGTAATGTGTAATAACTCACCGAAATGAAGCATCTTAGTAGGTGATGGAAGAGAAACCAATTGGGATTCGGTTAGTAACAGCGAGTGAAAGCCGAATAGATCAAGCTGAATTCCGGTATAGTAATATATCGGGAGATGTGGCGGGGAGCATCCATTTTATGAGCTGAAGTCTCCTGGAAAGGAGTGCCATAGCGAGTAATAGCCTCGTAAGCGAAATGAGGTGGAGCGATCCAAGAAGAGTAAGGTCCGCTTGATAGCGGGCAAGAATATGGGTGTATCAACATCCAAATCTAAATATGAGACGCAAGACCGATAGCGAATTAGTAGCGCGAGCGAAAGCTGAAAAGCACAGGGGGACCTGTGTGAAAAGAACCTGAAATTATGTGGTTACATCATGACAAGGCATGAAAGCTTAAGCCTATGGAAGGATACCAGGCAACGAAGTATTCGACATAGGTTAGCAGTGTTTTGTCTTTCTTCTCGAAGCAAGAGCCAGGGAGTTTCGTTATGTGGCGAGATGAGATTCGAAGCGAAAGCGAGTGCCCGCAGTTTACGAGGGGCAACGTTGTAATTAGCGTTCAGTCACATGACGCAGACCCGAAGCCATAGTGATCTACGCCTGAACAGGCTGAAGTCAACCTGACGGTTGATGGAGGGCCGCAACTAGTGGTAGTATATTCTCCTTAGGTGATTTGGGTGTAGGGGTGATAGTCCTGTCGAACATGGCAATAGCGGGTTCCCTTTGAGATGTGTCTTAGCACAGCGTTTCTGGAGATCGATGCAGGGGTAGAGCACTGATTGGTTGGAGCGGTTCCGAAAGGTATCACCAACCTCTCAAACTCCGAATACTGCATCATCGTAGAAGGAAGCAGTGGCGGCGTCTGGAGTAAGTCTGGCGTCGCTTACGGGTTCGACCGTACGTGGGGTTAAGGGCCCTAAATGATGGTTAAGTGTAAATCCACAAGAAGTCTCTATTCGAAAACAACCGGGAGGTAGGCCCAGAAGCAGCCACCCTCTAAACAACGCGTAATAGCGGACCGGTCTAGAGTGCAGATTTTGAAAATTCACGGGGCTAAACCATCTTCCGATACCTCACCATCGTAAAAAACGATGAGTAAAGGGGCGAACGGGTTGCACAGAAGATAGGCGGTAACGTCTATTGGAGCGGCCTGTTATGAACATCCTGGTGTTAGTAGCAGCATATCCGGACGAGAATTCCGGACACCTTATAGAGCAAGGATTCCTCAGCCACGTTCTTCAGCTGAGGGTTAGGCGATCCTAAGATATTAGGTAATTCCAAAATATCGAAATCAGGGAAGCCGGTTAATATTCCGGCCCTTTGAAGGTAGGCGCGGTAACGCAAGCCACGTTTCTGACGTCTTTGGATAGGTCGAGCATCTTCGGATGTCTGATGGAAGTAAATCTACGGAGTCTTATTGTGAGGAGAAGTAGATCAAGGCCTAAGGATAATTCGATTGAATCCAGGGATCCATGAAAAGGAAACTGGAACGATCCTTCAAAATCGTACCAAGAACCAGTACAGGTGCTCTAGCTGAAAAGGCTAAGGTGTGACAGGATAACCATGGTAAGGGAACTCGGCAAATTAGCCCTGTAACTTTGGAAGAAGGGGTGCCATAGCATGAGTAATGTTGTGGTTGCAATTACAAGTGGAGTGCGACTGTTTACCAAAAACACAGGTCACCGCAGATCGGAAACGATGAGTATGGTGGCTGACGTCTGCTCACTGCTAGTACCTGAACACCGGTTTCAACCGGAAGAAGGGCTGGTAAAGAGCGGGGGTAACTCTGACCCTCTTAAGGTAGCGTAATACCTCGCCGCTTAATTGGCGGCTTGCATGAATGACGTAACGTCGCTCCAACTGTCCCTACTATGGACCTGGTGAACTCACTGACCGGTGAAGATGCCGGTAACTCCCAGAGGGAAACGAAGACTCCATGGAGCTTTACTATAGTCTGATGTTGTAATATTGGATTTATTACCAAGAGTAAGTGGGAGACGTTATGCTGCACCTTCCGGGGTGCGGATAGTCGAAAGTGTTACACCACTTAGTAGGTTCGGTATTGCTTACCCGTAAGGGAACAGCGTCAGGTGGATAGTTCGGCTGGGGCGGTACGCCCTCGATAAGGAAACAAGGGCGCCCAATGCTTTGCTCATCCCGGTCAGAAATCGGGAGTAGAGGGTTAAACACAAATGCAAGGCTGACTGTATTTCTAATAGCGTGAAATGCAGAGACGAAAGTCGGGGTTAACGAACCTTGATATCCCTTTGATGAGGATTCAAGCTGTCAGACAAGCTACCCTGGAGGTAACAGGCTCGTCGCGGGCGAGAGTACACTGCGACGTTAGTCTAAGTTTTCTTTAAACAAAGTATTCTAACGTGCGTACTTATCGACCCCGCGGTTTGGTACATCGCTGTCGGCTTGGGATATCCTGGTCGCGTAGGAACGGCCAAGGGTTGGGTTGTTCATCCATCAAAATCCCACATGAGCTGGGTTCAGTACGTCGCGAGACAGTACGGTAGTATCTCCTGGGAGTGTTATTCCTTGAGAGAAAGGATCTCTGAGTACGAGAGGAACGGAGATCCGGCGCCTCTAGTCGATCGGTTGTGATTTGCATTGCCGAGCAGCCACGCGCCACGTTGATAAGACCTGAAAGCATCTAAGGTCGAAGCAACTCTTAAAACGAGGGAATATTACCGCGGATAGCAGATCCGTTTGATAGGACTGTGGTGTAAGACACAAGGTTCGCCGAGTGTTTCAGCCAGCAGTTACTAAAGGTTTAACTCCATATGACTCATTACCTTGTCGTCATCTTCTACACTTGAAGACTCTTTTTTTCCATAAATAAACACATTTATAAGCATTTCCTGGCACAATTTAGTTATGTCTAAAGGACACTCACAACTTATTTATGACAGGTTCAGGGAATCCCCTGCCTTGAAGCCGCTCGATAGATTTCCCAAAAGCGTCCATGACAGGTTAAGGTCGCAATTCGAGGGCATCGTGCTTCCGAAATCAAGGTCTAAGAGGAATCGCTTCCTTGAAAACATTGGCCCTTTGGCAGAACATGTTTTATCAGATCAAAAAAGAAGAGCTATTTCGGAGATGCCAGCAGAGTTTGATGAATCAAGTGATTTCCAGCAATTCATGGCACATAGTATTGAAAGAAAATTTTCCGGGATTAGGCCTGTGCTTGAACTATCACTGAAATCTTCCAATCCATCTGGATATTTGAAATTTTTAGCTCCTCGTGGACCAAATTTTATTGATCATTTTGAGCAGATTGCTGGATTTTTCTCTACGGGCAGAAACACACAGATATCATATGTATCCGATAAAGCCAAAGAAAACCGTGAAAGACTCAGGAAAATCCAGGAAGAAGGCTCGTTCGAGGAACTTTTATCATTGCTAGAATACGCCAATTCCACCTTAGGATGGTCCGAATGGATAGAGCATGATTTGGAATTATACCTTCTTGCTGGAATGCTGTATTCGGATATGGAGCATGCATTACGATTCGCAATTGAAAAAGATCCTATTTTTGAAACTGTCATGTCGTCATTAGGAGACACTTTTGAATCGGAAATTGAGGATTTCAAAGCTCGTGGAGCGTATGTCCAGAAGGTAAGAGAAATGTTCCATAACCTAGGAGTTTTTCCAACCCCAGAAGGGATTAGAGATTTTAAAGGTATTTTACAGTTCGGAATATTTTCTGGATATATTGTCGATAAAGACGATTCCATATTGATGGGAAGACCAGGTGTCGTTTACCCTCATGAATCCCTTCTTGTTGTCGGGTCAGATTCTGAAGGAGTAATTCAGCACGAATTGCAGCACATTTTCGATTCCATGGTTGTCGGGGATAATGATGAGGACGATGAATATAGGACCAAATTAGCTGAATTATTGTTCGTTTCAGATATGACTCCGCAAAAATGGATAGAAGATAGGATTTATGCAATACGTATGATTGCAGCTAACAATATTCGTTTGGAACGTGGGGAACCTCCAATTTCACCTATTCCGCCAGAGCATGAAAAAGCTGAAAAAAAACTTTTTATCGATTTGGGTCTGGATATCCTGGGAAGTCTTCTGGGTAACGCGCGCCCACCCACAGAAAATCTTCTTGAAAGGGCACGGCAATTATTCAATGACTCGTACAGAAGGCTATGCGGCCTGACTTATGATGAAATACTCGAACCGTTTAGAAAGACATCTTGATCGAAGATGCTTTTTTATACTTATATTCCCAATTTTATCTCCATGCGTACAGTAAGGAAGAACATTCAGGATTCGGGGACAATCGGACGACTTTTTGAGAAATTCAAGCTCACGATCGAACGCTCAGGTGAATTCATGGATCTTTGGGATCATGAACAGCAGCGATTTTTCAATCTCATGATGGCCGAGCGTGTATTCAGCGCGAGGACGATCCAGGGCTTTTCCACAAAGGCCCTTGAATACGGATACGGATCGTTTTTCATCAATGCTGCAATCAATGAAGGTACCGATACTCACTACATCGTGGACATACCTGAAGGAAAGAAACCCAAGCGGCTCCTTATACTGAACGGAAAGGATGTGACCGTGAACGGTACCGTGTCAGATTTCTTCTGCGAGAAGATGTCTGGCGGCGAAGTTACGGTGAACGGGAATATCGAAGGCTCAGTCCTTGCAAACGGAATGACAGATGGCCGTATAACCGTGATTGGAGACCTTGTTTATCATGACGAATTCGAGCAGAATGGGCCTGAGCACGAATTCAGCCTGCTTGAGATGCATGGCGGGGAAATCCGCGTAATGGGAGCAATCAGGAATTACCCGGTTGAAAAGATCGCCAGTGACATCAAAGGAGGAAAAGTGTACGTGCGAGACGATCTTGTAATTGACAGATAACTTTTTATAGGTCATGAACAAACTTTATTTCCGGATGGAGGACATAATAGAATTCCTCGGACGGGACCTTGCACTGGATATGCAGATGATAGACGACCTTGCACAAAACGGCCAGATAACGCTAATTAAGATAATAGCAGAACATCAGACTATTCCTGATCCTACGAAAAAATACGCCGAATCGAAAAAAGGGGAAGCTGCAGAAGTGATTACAAATGGCAGGATTTTCGACGGGCTTGAGATGATCGAGGCGATTTCTGCTGTCAATGACAGCAGCATCAGGCGCGGACTCCGGACAGAGATCCTGAAAAAACTGAGAGCCAGGATCAACACGCTATCAGCCGAGTATGACCGTATGGTGGGAGAATGCACCGGAACGATGAAGGGTTCATCGACCGAGTTGGTGCAAAAGCTTGATCCGTGCAAGTACAGGGCGGATACCATCCAGCAGGCATTAAACAGCCTGAAACTTAAGATGGACAGGATGGAGATGGTCCTCTCAAAAAGATCAGGGATAAGGGTAGTAAAAGAGAAAAAAAATATTGCAAAATCAGGCTAGATCTTCCCGATAAGGTCCACTCCAGGCTTCAATGTCTCCTTTCCAGGCTCCCATGATGCAGGACAGACATTCCCTGGATTTTCAGCGACGAATTTTGCAGCCTTGAGCTTTCTTATTATCTCCTTGGCATTCCTTCCGATCGAATTGTCATGGAGGTCCATTGCGCAAAGCTTGCCTTCAGGGGAGATGATGAATGAACCTCTTACAGACAATCCGTCATCCTCGTTCAATGTCCCGAAATACGTGCAGATTTTCCTTGTCGGGTCTGCAACCATCGGATACGTGATCTTCTTGATAGATTCAGACTGTGCGTGCCATGCTGCATGGACGTATGCAGTGTCGGTCGATACCGAGAGTACTTCGGCGCCAAGCTTCTTCACTTCCTCATAGTAATCTGCCATCTCTGAAAGCTCGGTGGGGCATACGAATGTAAAGTCGGCAGGATAGAATATCATGACGATCCACTTGCCCTTGTAGTCTGAAAGTTTTACTTTCTTTATGTCCCCGCTGACATACGCATCCGCCTCGAAATCCTCTACCTGTTCACCAATTTTCATAGAATTCACAGGATCGAATTTGCATTGAAAGTTTTTATAAATTCCCCCAAATGCTCCCGACCGGCGAATCATTTTTAAAGGATTAATGCAATTTGAAAGCATGAACAACGTTTTATGGTTTAAAGATCTGAACAGAGACAGTTTGGCCCTGGCAGGAGGGAAGGGCGCGAACCTCGGAGAGATGTTTGCTAACGAATTTCCAATTCCAAACGGATTCGTGACAACAAGCGGCGCTTATTTCAAGCATCTTGACCAGAACAACCTAAGGGACAGGATTTCGAAGCTCCTTGAGAACCTTGATGTCAATGACCAGGACAAGCTGGTTGCGGCATCCGAATCAATAAAGAAACTGATACTCGAGGCCCCCATGCCATCGGACATTTACGAGGACGTGATAAAGGCATACACCACCCTGAGCGAGATGGACGGGACCAACGTCTATGTTGCAGTAAGGAGCTCTGCTACGGCAGAGGACCTTCCCACAGCTTCTTTTGCAGGACAGCAGTCGACATACCTCAATGTTTTCGGAAATGAGGGGGTCATCCAGGCTGTCAAGAAATGCTGGGCATCGCTTTTCGAGCCGAGAGCAATATTCTACAGGGTGGAAAACAAGTTCGAACATATGAAAGTAGGCCTTTCTGCTGTTGTCCAGAAGATGGTCCAGAGCGAGAAGGCGGGAGTTGTCTTCACCGTGGACCCCTTGACACAGGACAAGGGCACAATATCAATTGAAGCGGCTTACGGTCTTGGAGAAGTGGTTGTTTCAGGACAGGTTTCCCCTGACACCTACAAGGTGGACAAGGAGGAGCTGGACATTGTGGACAAGTACATCATGAAGCAGCCGTGGATGCTCATCAAGGTCGAGGGGAAAAACAAGAAAGTCGACATTAAGGAATCTGCACAGGGCAACCAAAAGCTTACTGATGCAGAGATCAAGGAACTTGCCAGGGTATGCAAGAGAATAGAGGAGCACTACCAGTTCCCGCAGGACATTGAATACGCGTTCGAGAAGGGCAATCTTTACATTGTCCAGTCAAGGCCGATAACTACATTGACGGCCAAAAAGGAGGAAGGTACGATGAAGGATGTTTCAAAGGCAAAAATACTGCTTAAAGGGCTTGGATCGGCCCCGGGTATCGGAATGGGAAAGGCAAAGATCATCAAGGAATCAAAGGACATAAGGAACATGGAAAGGGGATGGGTCCTGGTAACGGACATGACCACTCCGGATTTCGTTCCTGCGATGAAGAAGGCAGCGGCTATTATCACGAATACCGGAGGTATGACAAGCCATGCTGCCATTGTTTCCCGTGAGCTTGGAGTCCCGTGCGTTGTAGGCACCCAGAACGCCACCGAGATCCTCCAGGACGGGATGGAGGTGTCTGTAGACGGGTCGCACGGAATCGTTTACGAGGGCCTCGTTTCAGCCCCTGAGGCACACAAGGAGAAGGCGACGATATCAAGGGAAAGCGCTCCTATTACCGGAACGAAGATATATGTCAACCTCGCAAGCGTCGAACAGGCAGAAAAGGTCTCGAAGCTTCCTGCCGACGGAATCGGCCTGCTGAGGGCAGAATTCATGATAGCAGACATCGGACAGCACCCGAGGAAGATGCTTGAAGAAGGAAAGAGGGAGGAATACGTTGCAAAGCTTGCAGAAGATCTGAGGAGATTCGCAGCTGCATTCCATCCTAGGCCGGTCGTCTACAGGGCAACAGACTTCAAGACGAACGAATACAGGAACCTTGAAGGCGGAGAGAAATACGAGCCTCATGAAGAAAATCCGATGATGGGATACCGGGGAGCTTCGAGATACATAAAGGAGCCGGACGTATTCATGATGGAACTGGATGCGATCAAGAAGGTGCGCGAGGAATACCACCTTAAGAACCTCTGGCTCATGATCCCGTTCATAAGAAGGACTGGAGAGCTTCGTGCTATCAAGGAGATGATGCATTCGATGGGCCTCTACAGGACAAGGGATTTCAAGCTCTGGATTATGGTGGAAGTGCCATCTACGGTGTTCATGATAGACCAGTTCTGCGAGGAGGGAATTGACGGCGTCTCGATCGGAACCAACGACCTCACGCAGCTTATTCTCGGAATAGACCGGGACTCTGCCACCATGGCTGACAGTTTCGATGAGAGGAGCACGGCAGTAATGAGGGCGCTCAAGCGTGTCATTACCACATGCAACAAGTACGACATAACAAGCTCGCTGTGCGGCCAGGCACCTTCAGTTTATCCTGAATTCGCTGAAAAGCTTGTGGAATTCGGGATAACGAGCATGTCGGTCAATCCTGATGCTGTTGGGCGTACCAGGCGCATCGTTGCAAGCGCTGAGCAGAAGATAATGCTCAAGAGGCTGAGAAAGCTGACCGAATCCGAAAACTAACCTTCTTATTTCTTTTTAATCAATTTATTATAACTATGTCCGACAATGATATTTTTGCTCTAGCCAGAAGAGGCTATATAGCTCTATTGGACGAATTCAAGGACCATCCGGAGTTCTCTGAAGCAGTAGCAATAGGAATATCTTCCGCGGCAGAAATAGGATACCTGAGGGCGCTCAACTCTTTTGCAAGCAGCCATCCGGAATTTGCGGATCTTGTTGGAAAGGTAATTCCCGAGGCCATAGAAAACACCAGGGACACCACCGAAATTTTCGAGATGGCAAAGGAAGGAAAATACCGGGATCCTGCTATGGAGAAACTCATTGAAAAGGGAAAACTGGACCTTGTAATGATGGCGGCACCTTCGCGAAGCCAGATAATCCGGGGAATCCTACGGGCAGGGGAAATTGGAAGCACTTCGGTTATGAACATACAGACAGACTACATGGAAGCGCACAGGATCGGAATCAAATTTGCAATAGCCACATGGGCAAGAAAGGGAGAAACGGATCTCCTTGAAATTACAAGGGAATTCCTGGTTGAAAGGCAGCTATTTCCCGAACATGTAACAAGGATAGACATGCACCTTAAACCTGAAAGGAAGACCTTCAAGCCCCCGGGCCTGAATTTGGGGGCCAGAATGAAGAGGATAATATGAGAATACTTTTGCAGTTTCCCGAAGGGCTCAAGCAGAAGGGACTGGAACTTGCGAAAAAATACGAGGATGATGGGCACCAGGTTTTCCTTTCGGCATCTCCCTGTTACGGGGCATGCGACATCTGCCTTGATGAGGCAAGATGGATCAATGCCGATAAAATAATACATTTCGGCCATAACAAGTTCGTGAAGAATGATCTTGAGATTCCAGTTGAATATGTCCCATACCACCTTGATATGGATATTGAAAAGCTTGAATCAGTTCTTCCCCATATTGAAAAATACAAGAACATCGGCCTCGGAACAATAGTGCAGCAGTCGCACCAGTTCGATAGGATAAAGGAATTTTTTGAAAAGAACGGCAAGACTGTCCACGCTGAAACAGGATATTTCGCGCATGAAAAGGGGCAGGTGCTTGGCTGCGATGCAATTGCATTGAGCAAGGTTGAAGACAAGGTGGAATGCTTCGTATTCATCGGAAACGGAGTTTTCCATCCGACGGCAATAGATACAAAAAAGCCGGTCTTCCTCTTCAATATCTATGATAATTCCGTAAAGGAGATGAATTCGGAAATCGAGCGGATCCGGAAAAGGAGGAAAGGCTCGATTGCAAGGGCATTGACATGCCGGAAATTCGCGATCCTTCTCTCAACGAAAGTCGGACAGTTCAATCTAAAGCAGGCTGAGTGGGCCAAATCGGAACTTGAAAAAAGAGGGCTTGAGGCGGCGATACTAGTTGCAAACGAACTGGAGCCGATTACTGTCAAGAATTTCATGACCTTCGACTGCCTGGTCAATACTGCATGCCCCAGGATAGTTGACGATACCGAGGAGTTCGAGAAGCCGATTCTGAACATCGGGATGCTCAAGGAACTGTTCGGACTTATTGATGATAGCGGATGATCCGGTCAAGTTCTGCATCAGCAACACGTTCAGAGATTGCCTCATTGTATAGCGCATCTGCTTTTGCATATTGATTTGCCCTCAGATATGTCCGGATCATTGATGTGAACATCCGGGCATCAGCCAGTCCGTGCTGCTTCGCCTCATCGAAATAGGCCCTTGCCTCCTCGACCATTCCCGCCCTACCAAGGACTCCCATAACAACAGTGTAAAGCTGGATATCCATCTCGAAATCTATTCTCTTTACATATCCGGCTGCAAGATTAGGATCCATTGAACCCATGAATGAAAGGAAAATCGTGAAAACATGGTTATCAGCCACTCCGGCATCAAGAGAAGCGTCAAAAACCTCACGCGCACTCACTTTGTCATCATAATCCCTGCAGGCCTTAAGCATGGTGGAGGCAACAAAAGTATCGGCCTTCCCCTCCCTTATCCTGTCAAAGAAGACTTCCTTCGCGCTGAAGGCATTGCGATTTCTCATGAGCCTCTCTATGACTGCACATGTCACATACGAGTTGTCGGCTCCGGCATCTTCTGCACGCTCAAAATATTTCAGAAGGTCCAGGTCGGAATGCGAGTTTCTGATAAGAAGCTGGTATGCCTTTTGATTCCCGGGATCCTCTGAAAGAAGCTCCTCCAGGCAATTCCTGCCATCAGCATGCCTCTTTGCCTTGAAGTGATCTCTTGCCCTATCGATAAGTTGTGACGGGTTCGTCGGCACAGGCGAGGGATGTCTGTAGCGGTTTACGATAGTAAATCTGAATAGTTGTTTGGCTGCCATAATAAACACATAAATATAACATTATTTAAATGTGAATTATTAAAAGACTGTTTTCCGAATAATCATCATGGTAATGACTGAGACTAATCTTTCAATTAAAAGGATTTATAGGGGAAAAGTCAGGGACAGTTACGAATACGGCGATGACATCCTCATGGTTGCAACTGACAGGATCAGCGCCTTCGACGTGGTTTTCAATGAGGGAATTCCAAGGAAAGGGGAGGTCCTCAACAGGCTTTCCGAGTTCTGGTTCAACAAGACAGGCAGCATCATCAGCAACCATATGATAACGACTGACCTTCCATCTGAGCTTCCGCAGGAACTGAAAGGCAGGAGTATGGTGGTCAAGAGGTGCAAGCCGATAATGCTCGAATGCATCGTCAGGGGGTACCTCACAGGTTCAGGGTGGAAGGAATACCAGAAATCGGGAACAGTGTGCGGCATCCCTCTTCCCGATGGACTGAAGAACGGAAGCGAGCTTCCCGAACCAATATTCACCCCTTCAACAAAAGCGGAAATCGGCCAGCACGATGAGAACATCGACGAAAAAAGAGCGATAGAGAAGATCGGCAAGGAAAAATATGAATTCCTAAGGTCGAAAAGCATAGAGCTTTTCAAGCTGGCAAAACAGCATGCGCTCAATTCCGGCCTCGTACTTGCAGACACCAAATTCGAATTTGGCGAAAAGGACGGTGAAATTATCCTAATTGACGAGGCGCTTACGCCTGATTCTTCGAGATACTGGATCAAGGAAAAATACGACCAGGGAATCCTAGAATCCATGGACAAGCAGTTCCTTCGCGACTACCTTGAAAAGCTTGACTGGAACAAGGAGCCTCCGGCACCAAAACTGCCAGAGGATGTCATAAGGAAAACGAGCGAAAGATATCTTTATTCATTCAGGGCATTAACCGGATCCGAACTTTGATCTTCTCCGGAACAGCGAAGGAATGCCGGATATCCCGGCGATAAGAGGAATCAGGCCAATAGCTCCGATCCAGCCCTGCCAGGTGGACATTGTGTCTTTTACCTGCTCGAATGTCGCGCATTTATGGTAGGGATCGAAACTTTCCTTTGACATCTCGTCAACCCGGTCCGGCTCGATTTTCAGCCTGTAGTCGACTTCGAATTTGCACCTGTCGGTATTGGAACCTGGCAGCTTGGCAATCTCCTGCCTAAGTTCTTCGTACAGTCTTTTGTTCTCATCCGGATTTCCAAGGCTCACCCTCTCGATGACGCCCTTCTGCCTCCTCCAGATAGATTCATTGGAGAACCTGTCGTTGTGAAGATAGATTGAACCTGTGACCATTGCAGCTCCTAGTGTGAGCGTAGATATTGTTCTTATCTTGGACATGTTTGTATAATTGGTAGTTAATGTTTTAAAATGTGTTATATTAAGAAATTATCCTGATATAGTGATTTTGATGAGATTGAGACATGTAATATTAGCTTCCATGCTGGTTAGTTGCGGGGGAAGAACCACCCAGGATATCCCCAAGCAGGAAAGATCTTTTGCCGGAGCACCCAATTCGGGAGGTTTCGGCGGTGCCGAACCGAGAATGGGAAGGCCTCCGGGATCCATTGCAAACTGGCGAAGGCTGCAGGGCGGCGAGGGCGGATCTCAATAGTTCCGGATCATATTTAGCGCGAATTCCGCCTGGCCGCGGTTAAGGCCAAGAAGCATAGCAATGTGGCAGAGCTCCGAAGCGCTCCTTATGTCCTCTTTTCTCCTTGAAAAAGAAGCCATTGCATAATAGGCGCCGTGCTTGTTGCACAGCGAGAGGAAATTCCTTAGTTTCGACATCCGGACTGCCCTGCTTAGGCCTCTTGAATCAATTATCTGCGAGAGATCTATTACGAAGCAGAGCTTTTTCTTCTCGGCAATCTGCTTGATCGATCCTTCATCGAAAAGATGGTCCTTCAGCCTGATCAGCATCTTTTTGTTCTTGAAATTGACTGCAGAAACAGTATTTTCAGTCTCTTCAATATTCAAATTAAAAAAAGAATCGAATCCGAATTGCTTCGGATCGGCATCAGTAAAGACAATGTCATTCATCTTTTGCCTTCTTGGGAGCAGCCTTTTTCTTAGGGGCAGCCTTCTTTTTCGGGGCAGCCTTCATCGGCTTTGCCTCCGGCTTTTCAGCTTTGGGCTTTGCCTTGTAGTCAGGCGCCTTGTAGACAGTTGCCTGCCTTGCATCCCTTCTCCTTGTCTTGTTCGGCGTCTTCCTTCTATTCGCCCTTGAGTTTCCTGAAGAAGTGAGTCCCCTGAATGCCTTGCCCTGCCTTGTTACAGAACTTACATTCACGGTAGGCTTTGCTGCATCTGCAAGAATTATTTCGTAATATGAATAGTTTCCGTCTTCTCCTACCCAGTATGAATTAAGGACTTCAAGGTTCTTGTATTTCCTGTTCGCCCTCTGCTCTGCAGTAGTCTGGTGTGAGATCTGCGGCTGGATGAAAAGATGGTAGTTCTTGTGCTTCCTTCCGCCGTCGGTCCTTCTCTTGGTCCTTCGGCCCTTGTCGACCCTTACGCGGACGACGATATAGCCCTGCTTTGCCTTGTATCCGAGCCTTCTTGCCCTGGATATGTTTGCAGGCTTGTCCACCTTAACGATTGAACCTTCCTTTCTCCATTTCACGATCTTGGCCTTGAAGGCTTCGTCCCTGTTTTTATACTGTCTCTGAAGAGTTTCAGTTATATATTTATAAGCGCCCATAAAATCACTAACCTTGTAGAATACGCGTTATCTCAATTATTATAGACACTTTTTTAAACATTTTCTTTTTGTATGATTTGTACTACTTTGGTGAATAGATGCAAAAAGATCATTCTGAATTTAACAAGACAATAGATGATATAAAAACTGCGGAAGAAGAATACGACAGAATCATTTCTTCTGCCAAAGAGCAG